>JBBIPU010000023.1:0-6264 GCA_037442685.1 Draconibacterium sp.
GCCGAAGTTTGTCCGTTGTCTTCGTCGCCACAATAACCATCGGCCTGCGGAGTATAGAGTTTTGTCAGCACTTCACGAACGTGTTTCTGGGTTTTCCAGGGTTGGGCAGAATAGTTGTACAGGTAAATCATGTGCTGAATGGGCTGGTTGCCGTGTGCATAATTTCCCATGCCCGAGATTTGCATTTCGCGGATTTCATGAATGGTTTGGTGATAATACGAATCGTCGAAAATTGGCGGTACTACAAAAACAGAGTCTAACATTCCTACAAAATTTTCATCGCCACCCATCAGTTGTTTCAGTCCTTCAATATCCTGGAAAACGCTCCAGGTGTAGTGCCAGCTGTTTCCTTCGGTAAACGCGTCGCCCCATTTGTACGGACTGAACGGAGACTGAAAAGTGCCGTCCTCATTTTTGCCTCGCATCAGTTTCGATTCAGGATCAAAAACATTCCGGTAGTTTTGTGCACGGGTTTTAAACCTGTCAATTTCTTCCTGCGGACGCCCCAACGCCTTCGCAAGTTTCCAGATACAGAAATCAGCGTAAGCATATTCCAGCGTGCGGGCTGTATTTTCGCGGATGTCCACGTTGTAAGGAATATAGCCGAGTTTATTGTAATAATCGGCGCCAAAACGGCCCACAGAAGTTACCTGTTCGTTCCAGCTTTCGGTGTTTTTCAGAATGGCTTTGTACAAAGTTTCAATATCGTAACCACGGATTCCTTTCAGGTATGAATCTGCAATCAGAGAAGCTGAGTTGGAGCCAATCATACAGCCACGATGACCGGGGCTCGCCCACTCTGGCAGCCAGCCACTTTCCTTGTAAGTGTTGGCAAGGCCTTCCATAATCTGCGAATTTAACTCGGGGTACATCAGCGTGAAAAACGGGAACACTGCGCGGAAAGTATCCCAGAAACCGTTGTCGGTAAACAGGTAGCCGGGCAAAACTTCACCGTTGTAAGGACTGTAATGCACTACTTCGTTTTTGTCGTTTAACTCGAAAAATTTTCGCGGGAATAGCAAAACCCGGTACAAACTCGAATAGAAAGTCCGCTGCTGCGTGTCGGTTCCGCCTTCAATTCTGATTTTTGAAAGTTCTTTTTCCCAGATGGCTTCACCTTCTGCACAAACTGCATCAAACTTTTTGTCGCCGATTTCGCGGGTAAGGTTGAGTTGTGCCTGTTCGGGACTGATAAACGATGAAGCTACTTTTACATGCACTTTTTCGCCCTTTTTTGTTTTAAAACCGATGACTGCGCCGGTATGAAAACCGGTGGATTCTTTCGAATCGCCCAACTCTTTTCCCTTCCATGTTTTTGTGATTTCGAAATCCTTATCAAAAACAGCCACAAAATAATTATGGAAATTGGCTGGTACACCGCCGCGATTGTTCTGGCAGTAGCCGATGATTTTACGTTCTTCGGGAATAATTTTTACCGAAGAACCGCCGTCAAACGCATCCAAAAGGAGGTAGGAGCTGTCGCTTTCTGGAAAAGTAAACCTGAAAATTGCAGCTCTTTCGGTGGGTGTTACTTCGGCAGTTACATCGTAATCAGCCAGATAAACTCTGTAATAATGAGGCTTTGCAACTTCAGCCTTGTGCGAAAACCACGAGGCGCGCTCATCTTCATCAATTTTCAGTTTACCGGTCTCGGGCAAAAATGAAAATGCCGCGTAATCGTTGATCCACGGGCTGGGCTGGTGGGTTTGTTTGATGCCGCGGATTTTTTTGTCGTCGTACATGTAGCCCCAGCCGTTGCCCATTTTGCCGGTTTGCGGTGTCCAGAAATTCATCCCCCACGGACGTGCAATGGCGGGGTAGGTATTTCCGTTTGACAACGAATAATCAGAATCGGTTCCCATCAACGGATTGACAAGGTCGGTTAATTTTTGGGTTTTTCCGGTTGATTGTTGTTGTGCTGAGGTTTGATAACCCACAAGAAGTGATAATGTAAAAATGAAAGCGATGTATTTCATAGTGATTTTGTATTAATCTTTGCGGACTCTGCGGTTCGTTTGCGAACTTTGCGGTTAGAGAAAGTTTAACGCAAAGGACGCAGTGAATTTCGCAAAGGACGCAATGAAAATTGTTAATAAACCATTGATTTTGGCCGGTCTTCCAAAGCAGCGCCAAATGCAGTGTTGGGCTGGTTGCCCATCACAAATTTCAGCGTTCCGCCGGCTAAAATATCTTTATGCGTGATAAACGATTTTGTGTAAGGTTTGCCGTTCAGTTCAGCCGACTGGATGTACATATTTTCGGCGCTGTTGTTTTCGGCAACAATACTGAATGTTTTTCCCTTGGGTAGCGCAATTTCAGTTTTATCGAAAAGAGGGCTTCCGAAAACATAAATACCGGCTGCTGGGTTTACCGGGTAAATACCCATTGAAGAAAGAACATACCAGGCCGACATCTGGCCGCAATCTTCGTTTCCGCATAAACCGTCGTTTTTATCGGTGTACATGGTTTTGCAGATTTCACGCACAAGGCTTGCTGTTTTCCACTGCTGACCGGCAAAAGCATACATGTAAGTGGTATGGTGACTGGGTTCGTTGCCGTGCGCATATTGACCAATCAACCCCGAAATGTCAGATGAAGCCCCTTTGATTTGTTCCGAAGAAATGGAGAAAAGGCTGTCTAATTTGGTAGTAAAAGATTCTTCGCCGCCCAGCAGTTCAATCAACCCTTCCGGATTTTGCGGAACCAGCCAGAGATATTGCCAGGCATTTCCTTCGCAATAATCGTCGGCATTGTGTTGCGATGCAATAGGATTAAATGGAGAACGCCAGCTTCCGTCGGCCATTTCGCCCCGCATAAAACGGGTTTGCGGGTCGAAGTAGTTTTCGTAGTATTTGGCCCTTTTCGAGAAATATGCTGCGTCTTCTGTTTTTCCCAAAGCGGTTGCCATAGCCGCAATACACCAGTCATCGATGGCATATTCCATGGCGCGTGCCACTGACTCATTCTGCGAATCAGCCGGAATGTAGCCCTGCGATTTTACAAAGTCAACCCCGCGGAAATCGTTCATGGCCGAGGCTTTCATTGCTTCAAAAGCTTTTTCGGCATCAAAGCCGCGAATTCCTTTCAGGTAAGCATCGGCAATTACCGGAATAGAATGGTAGCCCACCATGCAATCCGTTTCGTTGGCGTGCAGGTGCCAAACCGGCAGTTTTCCCTGCTGGTCGTAAATGGCGAGCATTGTATTCACAAAATCATTTACACGTTCAGTCTGGATGAGTGTAAACAGAGGATGTTCAGCGCGGTAGGTATCCCAAAGCGAAAAGGTGGTGTAAGTCTGGTAGCCCGGATATTTATAAATTTTCTGATCAGCACCTTTGTAATCGCCGTTTGAATCGTTAAATAGCGACGGGGCAATCATTGTGTGGTAAAGTGCGGTATAAAAGATTTTTTTATCCGCAGCATTGTTGGTAGTGATTTTTATTTTTGACAGCTCATCATTCCACTTGATCACAGCCTGTTGCCGGGTTGCCTCAAAATCCCAGTGATTGATTTCAGAATTCAGGTTTAATCTTGCGCCTTCCATGCTTGTTGAAGAGATACCTGTTTTTGCAAGAAGTTTGCCGTTTCCTTCAAAACTTATGAGTGCCGTAATATTTCCCAAAACTGAATCAGGCCGCAGAATTTCGAACAACGTGATGGTTTTTGAGAATTCTGTATAAAAATAAATTTTCTGGTCTTTTGCCCATCCTGTCGAATAGCGGTAGCCCCTGATTACGTTGCCGTTTACATTTTCAATTTCACCTTTTACAATTTTGTCCCATCCTGTTCCGTATTTCAGGTCAACAATAACTGCAGCATTTTCATCATTATTATAAGTATATTGATGAAATCCGGCTCTTTCTGTGGCAGTTAAACGGGCGTCGATATTGTATTTATCGATGTGAACAGAATAATATCCGGGTGAAACTTTCTCGTTTTTATGTGAATAAGTTGATTTCCAGTTGTAAGGAACTGATTCATCGAATTTATAATTTTCAGTTACCGGCATAAAAAGAATATCGCCCAGATCGCCAATTCCTGTTCCACTCAACCGTGTGTGCGAAAATCCGACAAGAATTGAATCGGAATAGTGATAACCTGAACACCAGTCCCAGCCCTGTGTTTCGTTATTCGGGCCAAGTTGCACGGCGCCAAACGGAACACTGGCACCGACAAAAACGTGTCCGTGGTAACCACTGCCAATCAGAGGATCGACAAATTGTGTGTAATCGGATGTGATGGATTGAGTTTGTTTCTGACACGAAAACAAAACCAAGGCAAACACAAGAAAAACAGGAATCACAGATTTCATATAGTTGATTTTAAAATTTATTATCAGGAATTTAAAAGACAAATGTGGCTAAAGCCAATTGAAATCGCAAATTAGTTCAACCGTCAGCTGAAGCAGACGGAAATGAAATTGAAATTATTTGTCGGATTTGATTTTTTATTGCCGTTCACTTGAGTGAACGGGTATATGAAAAGCAACAAACAAAAGGGTTTTAACCCCATCCTGATTTCTTTTGCCATATGTAATAAATGCCTGATTCAATTAAATAATTCAGGCTGAAACTCATTGAAAAGCTTCAGCCTGAATATTTTGATTTTGTTGCTAACTGATTACAAATCACGGATTTTAATGTTGCGGAACCAAACAGTGTAACCGTGGTCCTGCAAGCCAATGTAACCTTCTTTGGCAATTCCTTCGGTCCAGCCGGGGAAAGATTTGAATTTGCTGTTGGCAACCATTTTATCCCATTCAGGTGTCCAATGTGTGTATTCCACCACTTTGGTGCCATTCATGCTAATCGTTGCTTTGCCGTCTTTCACTTTAATCACGCAAGTGTTCCATTCACCGGCAGGATGAATGGTTTTTGGATCTGCGGCAATCAGGTCGTACAAAGAACCGGCAAGGTGGCTGGCAATTTTATTGTCGGTTGCATCTTTGTTATCCAACACCTGAATTTCGGGCGCAGCATAATAAATGGGTTTTCCCGGAACTTCGCGTACATAGTAGAAAATTCCGGAGTTGGCCATTTTGCTGGCTTTCCAGTCGATGGTCAGTTCAAAGTTTTTATACTTTTTGTCGCCAAAAACAATGTCGCCGTTTGATCCCTGACCAGGTTGTTTTCCTTCGCCTGTGAATACTTTCATGGCATTGTCCTCAATCACCCAGTTGGCCGGCATGGCTGTTCCGTTACACTGGCGCCAACCAGTAAAGTCTTTGCCATTAAATAACAGTACCCAGCCGTCTTTCTTTTCCTTTTGTGTAAGAGTATTGACCTGCGAAAATGCAGTTTCACCCATCAGAAGTGTGACAATCATTAAAATAAAATATTTTCTCATTTCTTTTTGAATTTAATCTCCCTTTGGAGATGGTTTAACTGATTTTATTTATTGTGTAAAAGTAACTATTCAGGCATTAAAAAAACTCTTTAATCATCAAAAAGATTGAAAGTGTTTTGAAAATTTGAAGGAATCACAAGGGTGCAGCGGTTTGCAACCGCTGAAAATAAATCGCGGATAAAATCCGCGACACCCAAACACACTTCAGCGCTTTTACTTACCTTGTGCTATCAAACCAAATACTTATGGAAAAGAAGGAATATTACATGCACAATCTTCCGCATTTTCAGCACCCGGGACAAGCTTATTTTGTTA
The DNA here is from genome assembly GCA_037442685.1 of Draconibacterium sp. Taxonomy (GTDB): domain Bacteria; phylum Bacteroidota; class Bacteroidia; order Bacteroidales; family Prolixibacteraceae; genus Draconibacterium. The sequence goes on from JBBIPU010000023.1 coordinate 5,662, forward strand.
CTTGGATTCTGAAAGATGCCATTCCTCCTCATGCATTAAAACGTTACATTGAAAAACTGGAGCGTTTGAAAGCGGAGATTGAAAGGGTGCGGAAGTTTCCGACTTCCGGTTTAATCGCGGTTAAAAACCGCGACACCCATGTAACTCCTGAGCTTGACGCCCTTTTAAAAGAATACCATACGTTGCGTAAAAAGTACATTAATGCATATGACGACTTGCTTGCAGTGCAGGAATGCGGACATCTTAATCTCACAAAACCGGAGTTTTTGGAAGTTATTTCAGAAGCATTATTTTTCTGGGAAGGTAAAAGAATTGAAAATATTGCTTTTTGTGTAATGTCAAACCATGTTCACTGGGTTTTCAGGTTGAAGGAAAATGATGAAAACGGCAAACCGGTTTATCTTCAGGATGTCATGCATTCGGTGAAACGGCATACTGCAAATCAGATTAACAAGTTAACCGGGGAAAAAGGTGCATTGTGGCAAAAGGAGAGTTTCGATACCACCATTCGAAATTTGGAGCATGAATACAATGCTGTCCGTTACACGTTGAATAACCCGGTAGCGGCAAAAGTTGTCAGCGATTGGAAAGAATGGCCGGGAA
>JBBIPU010000023.1:6364-32312 GCA_037442685.1 Draconibacterium sp.
GGGTGCAGCGGTTTTTAACCGCTGAAAATAAATCGCGGATACAATCCGCGACACCCAAGCGACACCAACTTACGACACAAGGGTGCAGCGGTTTGTAACCCCTGAAAAAATGAATCGCCGTTAAAAACCGCGACACCCATACGAAAACCTTTTTTATTAATTTTACCTCAAATCAGATTTATAATGGAAAAGTGCAGCACTATCATCAGTTATTACGAGCATATCTACAACCGGAAACTGACCGATTGGGAGAGAAAACTGATTGAAGAATCATTTCAGCGCCAGGTTTTCAAAAAAAAGGAAATCATTTTCAGAAGCGGCGACAGCAATACCCGCCATTATTTTGTTGAGAAAGGGCTGCTGCGAATGTATGTTATCGACGCATCAGGGAAAGAATTTAACATCCTTTTTGCACGCGAAAACCAGTGGATTGGCGACCTTTCAACGCCTGCCACCACGGCATTTTTTCTCGATGCCATTGAAAAAAGTGTGGTTTATTCAATTTCGGATGAAAACATGAACCTGCTTACCAATAACTTTTCGACCTTTGTGAGGTATATTAAAAAGTCGTACATTTTTTTGCAGCGCAGGCTTGTTTCTATTCTCACAAATACAGCCGAAGAGAATTATGAAGAACTTGTGCGAATTCATCCTGAACTGATTCAAAGGCTTCCACAATACCATATTTCATCCTATCTGGGAGTTACTCCGGTATTTTTAAGTAAGATTTTATCAAAAAGAGCAAGAAAAAAAGAATAAAAAGTATTTTTCTTAAACTAGTTTATTTTTTTCTGCATGTTTAGCTTGTATGTTTGCATCGTTAAACAATTTTAAAAACAGAAAAAAATGAAAACTTTAGACTTGGTTTTAGGAACAATGGTAACTGCTTCAACGGTATTTGCAGCGAATGACAAAAGTGAAAAAACATACTACGAAATCGATACAAAAGCAAGTAAAGTAAACTGGACTGCTAAAAAGGTAACAGGTGAACATACAGGCTATTTGTCGGTCGGAAACGGGATGGTAGCAGTTGAAAATAAAAGTGTGGTAAATGGTACGTTAAATATTGATTTGAATACAATCGTATGTACCGATTTAACTGATGCAGAGTGGAATAAGAAGTTGATTGGTCATTTAAAATCGGATGATTTCTTTTCGGTTGAAAAATTTCCAAACGCCGGATTTGAAATTACTTCGGTTAAGAATTCAGGTAATGGCGAATTTAAAGTAACCGGTAAACTGACAATTAAAGGCATCACCAACGAAATCAGTTTTCCTGCAAAAATCAATGTTGATGGCGATAATCTGAAAGCCACAGGCACCGCAGTGCTCGACCGAACAAAATGGAATATCAGGTATGGATCGGGTAAGTTTTTCCAGGGGCTGGGCGACAAAATGATTTACGATGAATTCGATATCAGATTCGATATAACGGCAAAAGCCATCGAAAAAGAATTGTCAGTTAACTGATGTTCAGAAACAGAAATACCATGACAAATAAAGGATTCGGCCGACCGGATCCTTTTTTCGTGTCCTGATAAAATGGTGCAATAATTTAATTGGAGTCTTTTTTGTTTTAACCCACTAATTTTTGTTGTTTTACGCTACTTTTTAAAAGGGATAAAATGCAGGTTTTTTATCGTTGGTTATTTTCGGTAAGTTTTCTGATTGTCTTTTTGTATTCTGCTGAAGCTCAGGAATTAAAGATTAATGAGGTTATGTCGTCGAATACTATGATTGTGTACGACGAAGATGGTGACACACCCGACTGGCTTGAGATTATTAACAGCGGAACAAGCGAAATAAACCTTGCCGACTATTACTTAAGTGAAAATCCTGATAATTTATTCAAGTGGCAAATGCCTCAGATCACGCTTGTTCCAAACCAGCCACTGCTTATTTATGCCTCGGGAAAGGACAGGAATCAAAAGCCGTTGTACTGGAATACGATAATTGATATTGGTCAGAACTGGAAATATCTGGTGCCAACGAGCGAACCATCATCGACATGGAAGACTTATAATTATTCGGAAACAAACTGGCTAACCGGGCCCAGCGGCATTGGATATGGCGACAACGATGATAAAACTGTTGTTGCCACTGGTGTAATGTCGGTATTTATGCGAAAAAAATTTACAGTTTCCAACCTTTCTCAGTTAAAATCGCTTTGGCTTCACATGGATTATGATGATGGATTTGTTGCATACATCAACGGTACTGAAGTTTGTCGTGCAGGAATGGGCGCTGCAGGTTCAGCAGTTTCGTATAATACTGCAGCAACATCGCATGAAGCTAAGATTTATAACGGTGGTGCTCCTGATGGATTTGATATTTCGTCTTTTATTTATCTTTTGAATGAAACAAGCAACGTGCTGGCAATCCAGGTTCACAACACCGGCACTTCGTCGGGCGATCTTACCGCAATCCCGTTTCTTACAGTTGGATATTCAGAAAAAATAACTGCAAATGTAACTCAGTCAAAATACTTTCAGATGCCCACTCTTTTCCCGCATACGAATTTCAAGCTTTCGTCGGAAGGGGAGACAGTGTTTATAACCTACAAAGACAGGACGGTTGCCGATTCAGTCAGTTACGGTATTATTCCATCCAATTATTCATTTGGACGCAATATGAACGACCTGAATAAATGGGGATTTTTTGCCGAACCAACTCCGGGAGCAATAAATAACACTGCTATTTATTCCGACGCCGTGAAAAGTGAAATTCAGTTTTCACTGGATGAAACATTTCTGACCTCACCCGGTTTTCTGACTTTTTCGGGAATGGCTGCCGGTGAAGAGATCAGATACACTTTAAATGGAAATGAACCTACTGAAAAAAGCAATCTTTACCGTGATTATATTCAAATTTCGAAAAATACGGTGGTCAGGGCAAGGGCATTTAAAACGGGGGCGCTTCCAGGTAAAATAACTTCGCGTACTTATATTTTCGATACTCAACCGACAGTTCCTGTGTTTTCAATAACAACCGACTCAGTGAATCTGTGGGATACCCAGACAGGAATTTATGTTTTAGGCGACTCGTACGAAAATCAGAATCCTTATTTCGGAGCCAATTTCTGGGAAGACTGGGAAAAACCTGCAAGTATTGAAATGACAGGCAAAGACGGGAAAAGAATATTTTCGCTGAATTGCGGGATTAAAATTTTTGGCGCCTGGAGCCGCGCACGCGATCAGAAATCGCTCGCCATATTTTTCAAAAAAGATTACGGCGATCCTGTTCTGAAAGATGTGCAGCTTTTTAAATCGAAACCAATAACTTCGTTTAAATCGTTTGTGTTAAGGAACAGTGGTAACGATTATGATTACGCTCGGTTCAGGGATGGTTTCATGACCAATCTTGTAAAAGATATGAATACTGATATCCAGGCTTTCGAACCTGCTGTTTTATATTTAAATGGTAAATACTGGGGAGAACTTAACCTGCGTGAAAAGGTGAATGAGGATTATCTGGAAAGCAATCATGGAGTTGAAGCTGATAAAATTGATCTGCTGTATAATTACAATGAGATTCTGGAAGGAAGTAATGCCGGTTATCTTGAGATGATCGATTTTTTAAACAAAAACAGCCTTTCAAACGATGCAAATTATCAGGTGGTGGCAAATCAGATCGACATTGAAAACTACATCGATTACATGTTGTCGGAGATATATTTTAACAATGGCGACTGGCCCGGAAACAATATCAAGTACTGGAGGCCACAAACTGAAGATGGAAGGTGGAGATGGATAATGTTCGACACAGATTTTGGATTCGGTTTATATAACGCTTCTGATTATACATACAATACTCTTCAGTTTGCTCTTGCACCCAACGGGCCAAGCTGGCCAAATCCTCCGTGGTCCACTTTACTGTTCAGAAAACTTGTGGAGAATAATGGATTTAAAAATCAGTTTATCAACCGTTTTGCTGATATGCTGAACACAACATTTGTGGCAAATGCGGTTATCAGTAAAATCGACAGCATTGCTGCAATTATTAAGCCCGAAATTCCGGCAAACTACCAGAAATGGTACGCTCCCAGTCCGCAGGGGTGGGAAAATGCAGTACAGGTGATGAGAAACTTCGCCAGAAACCGTGTTTCGTATGTGCAAAATCATATAAATCAACAATTTGTACACGCAGGAGTTTACGATCTGACATTGTCAAATTCACCCTCGAACGGTGGATTAATTAAATTGAATACCATTGAAGTTTCAGGCGAGTTGTGGAAAGGCAAATATTTCGAAAATATTCCGGTTTCGATGACTGCCAAGGCTTTCAGGGGACACAAATTCAGCCGCTGGGAGGTGGATGGTGTTGTTGTTCTGGATAAAACTATTGAACTGAACCTGAAAAAAGCCACATCGGTTAAAGCTGTTTACGAGGATGAAATCGATGATGGCAATTCAGTTGTCATTAACGAAATTAATTACAATTCTCCGGTTGATAAAGATGCAGGCGACTGGGTGGAAATTTTTAACTGGGGCAGGGTTGATTTAGATATTTCAGGATGGATAATGAAGGACGACGATGATATCCATCAGTTCGCAATTCCTCAGAACACCACCCTGAAAAGTAAAGAATATCTTGTAATTTGCAGAAATTCAGCAAATTTTATATTGATTAATCCTACTGTCAGTAATTTTACAGGTGATCTTGATTTTGGCTTTGGAAGTACAGGCGATATGGTACGTTTGTTTGATAACACCGGGCAACTGGTCGATTCCGTTTCTTTCGGAAGTGAGTCTCCCTGGCCGGTTGAACCAAATGGAAACGGTCCTACTCTTGAACTCCGGGGTTATACATTCGACAACGCTGTTGCCGATTCGTGGAAATCGTCGACCGTAAATTCAGGAACGCCTGGCAGCGTGAACAGTATTTACACGGGATCAGACAAAATTGCTAACAATTTTGAAAAACAACTGCAGATTTATCCCAATCCATTTAAAACGGAGACAAAGTTACGGATTGAAAATAATGATTTTGAACCGATGCAGGTACAGATTTTCACCATGGATGGAAGAATGGTCAGGAATGACGTTACCAGTGTGAATGAATACATCTGGAAAGGGGATGACCAGTTTGGTCAGAAACTCAGGCAGGGAATGTATATCTGTAAAGTGCAGTCGGGAAAAAGTTTGTACACCGGTAAAATAATTTTGAGCGAATAGGGCAGCATTGAAAATCTGAAACAAAAAACCGGAATAGGCAGTAAAAACTGGATTCCGGTTTTTTTATTCAATTCATCCGGTTTAACCCGGAAATTTGCTTTTAGCTGATTGTTAAAATGTTACCGTCTTGTTTTACGTTGTAAGTTTTAAGATTAGTGGCTGCAGGTCCGTTTATTACAGCCCCGGTGGTACTGAATTTTGAGCCGTGGCATGGACAGGGCAGGTCTTTGTTGGTTGAACTGTAGGTTACATCGCATCCGTTATGTGTGCAAACCTTTGATAATGCCAGGTAAACCGTGTCTGTTGAACGGATTATAATGATATCGTTTTTATAAGCATAGCCACCTACATTTTTAAGCGCTGTAAAAGCCGGATCGGTCAGGTCAACTGTAATACCGCCGGTGTTGTTATTGTTGTTATTATCAATGCTGTTGTTATCATTGGAACAGGAGTTAAACAACACTGGAGCTGTCAGGAGCAAACTGCTTCCTATTGCAAGGTTTCTGAAAAATATTCTTCTTTCCATTTGTTAACCGGTTTATAAAATTTTAACTGTTAAAAACTTTACTGTCAATAACAAACGAATATTAAAAGAGTTTTATGTCTGAAGTTAATTTTATAAATAATTTGTAAATCAGAAAAGAAAACCAATCCTCACACCGCCCGACATCACGAAAGTAACATCGCCGCTGGTCCCGACAAAAGCATAATAATGAAGGTCCGGGTCAAGTTTGCCAAAACCATAACCCGCGCCCACAAAAAAATCGATAGCAAATGCATTGGTGTAAATCACCTGTTTGCCAACATTTACCATTAAAGCCACTTTTGTGGTAGAGCCAGATTCTTCCCCTGTTCCGAAATTATTGGCATCCCAGTGTTTATCGTAGCTGAAAGAAGTAATCGCAATTTCTGGCTTTACATATCCACCTTTCAGAATGTGGGCGTATTTCATTCCCCTGATGTAATAATCGGGCGAACGCATCATTTTATATCCGGCTTTTAAAAACAAACCATGAGCTTCGGGCATTCCCATTTCATTGTTTTCTCCTTTGGCAATGAGTCCGATTTCGGCTTCAATGCTGCGCGCCGGTTTTAAACTTCTTTCGTAAGTCAGCGCATATCCTCCTGTTATTGGCATAAATAAATTGAACTTCAGGTTGTTTTTATGTTGATTTTCTAAATCTTCATAAATGCTCATTTTATTGTCAATGAGGTATTCCTTGCCATCGGAAAAAATTATTTTGGAGACCTTGCTTTTGTCAATCCCGATCAAAACATTCGAATTTATTCCCTCCTGGTTGAATTTTATTTCATCATCACCAATTTCCTTTATTTTGCATTTAATAACAGTTCCGTCGCGTTTAATTAACTGATCATCAAATTTTTCCTGTGCGCAAACTAAATTCAGGGCGAATATCAGAAACAGAAGTAATCCGGTTAGCTTTTTCATAGTGTTTATATTTATCGATTTAAAAATATGATTATTTATCAGTTTTAAAAAACTATATACACTTTGTATTAATCCGAATTTAATACGCACAAAGGCATTTCCAGGTTTTGCAAAAAGGAATGAGATTAACAAAATTCAATCGTTACTTTGAATCAGAAGATATGATTGCCGAATCATCTGAACTTTGTTCCGGAAGTAAAAAACATTTTGAAATGTAACAGATAAAGAAGAACTTAACATTCGAGGAAATAATAGATAAAACCCTAAATTTGTGGTGTAAAAACGTCGGTATCGTTAAACAATAAAATTGAAGTGTTGTTTCTCTTTATCGTTATACGTATTAATTGAAAATCAACAATGGATAAATTTTCATCAGTAGGGAACCAGGAGTTATCGGCAATTGAGGAAATGTACCTGACATACCTCGAAAATCCGGCATTGATTGACGAAAGCTGGCAGCAGTTTTTTGCCGGGTTCGAACTTGCGCGTACAAATTACAATCAAAGTGTATCTTCTGTTAAGTCGGAATATATTAATAAGGAGTTTGCAATTCTGAATCTTATTCACGGTTACAGGCAACGGGGGCATTTGTTCACCAAAACAAATCCGGTGCGTGCACGCAGAAAATACACACCAACTCTTGATATCGAGAATTTCGGACTTGAAAAAAAAGATATTGAAACTGTATTTCAGGCTGGAAATGAGATCGGGATCGGCCCGGCAAAACTGAAAGATATTATTACGCATCTCGAAGAAACGTACTGCCGCTCGGTCGGAGTAGAATACATGTACATGCGGAGTCCTGAACTTATTCAGTGGTTAAGGCAAAAAATGGAAAGCAGCCGGAATTCGCAGGAGTTCTCTGACGAAAAACGCCGGCACTTTTTCTACCATTTAAAATTGGCTGTCGGATTTGAAAATTTCATTCATAAAAAATTTGTAGGGCAGAAAAGGTTTTCGCTCGAAGGTGCTGAAACCCTGATCCCATCGCTTGATGCAGTGATAGAGAAAGGCGCCGAACTTGGAATTGAAGAATTTGTGATAGGGATGGCACACCGCGGAAGATTAAATGTTCTGGCTAATATTCTGGAAAAACCTTACGAAAATATTTTCAAAGAATTTACTGGAAAAGAGTATGAAGAGGAAATTTCGCAGGGAGATGTAAAGTACCATCTTGGATACGAAAATGAAGTGGTTACTGATCAGGGTAAAAAGGTAAAATTGAAACTGGTGCCTAATCCATCTCATCTCGAAACAGTGGCTCCCATCGCCGAGGGTTTGGTTCGGTCACAGATTGATTCGTTGTACAATAAAAATTATAGTAAAGCAGCGGCAATAATAATTCATGGCGATGCGGCAATTGCAACTCAGGGAGTGGTTTACGAAACAATTCAGATGTCGCAGTTAGATGGTTATAAAACCGGGGGAACAATACACCTGGTAATTAATAATCAGGTTGGCTTTACCACCAACTATCTGGAGGCACGTTCGAGTACTTATTGCACCGACGTTGCAAAAGTTACCCGTTCGCCCGTGTTTCATGTTAATGGCGATGATGTGGAAGCGCTGATTTACACTGTAAAACTGGCGATGGAATTCAGGCAGACATTTCATTCCGATGTATTTATCGATATTCTATGTTACAGAAGATACGGGCACAACGAAGGTGACGAACCCAGGTTTACCCAGCCGCTGTTGTACAAGATAATCGAAAAACACCCGAATCCGCGCGATATTTATGCCGAAAAACTTGATTCATTTGGTGTTATGTCGTTGGAGGAAACTAAAGCCAGTGTAAAGGAATTCGACCAGTTTCTGGAAAGCAAATACAAAGAATCAGAAAAAATCGAAAAGGTTAAGATCAGGAAATTTCTTGTTAACGAATACAAACATTACACCTTACCCAAAAAGGATTCGTTTGAGGTTAAAGTGAAAACAAATGTTCAGCACGATACTTTAGTCGAAATAGCTGACAAAATCAATTCAGTTCCTGCTGATCTTGAATTCTTTAAAAAGGTTGACCGGATCATTTCCGACAGACGGATGATGATTAGTGACGGACGGCTGGATTGGGCAATGGCAGAGTTATTGGCTTACGGAACTCTTGTAGCCGAAGGTCACCCTGTAAGATTGAGCGGACAGGACAGCGAACGCGGGACTTTCGCCCACAGACATGCTGCTTTTGTGGTAGAGGGAACCGACGAAAAATATTTCCCGCTGAAATATGTTTCAAAAAGCCAGGCTCCTTTCCATGTTTTTAATTCGTTGCTTTCGGAGTATGCGGTTTTGGGTTTTGAGTATGGTTATTCACTTGCCCAGCCCAACGGACTAACTATATGGGAAGCGCAGTTTGGCGATTTTCACAATGTGGCCCAGGTGATTGTTGACCAATATATTTCTTCGGCTTACGAAAAATGGGGTTTGATGAATGGCATCGCCTTGTTTCTTCCTCATGGTTTCGAAGGACAGGGCCCTGAACATTCGAGCGCCCGCATTGAGCGGTTCCTTGAACTTTCGGCAAATAGCAATATGCAGATTGTGGTACCGACAACACCCGCAAACATGTTCCATTTGTTGAGAAGACAGGTAAAAATGAATACCCGCATACCACTGGTTGTTTTCACTCCAAAAAGTCTTTTGCGTCATCCGATGGTTATTTCGAAAATAGAGGAGTTTGAAAGGGGAGGTTTTGCTGAAATAATCGACGATCCGATTGCAATTCCTGAAATGGTGGAAAAACTGGTGTTTACGTCAGGCCGGTTGTATTACGATCTGGAAAAGTACCAGGTTGAAAATGGATTCACAAACATAGCAATTATCAGGATGGAGCAGATTTATCCGGTTCCTCATGAACAAATAAGCGAAATTTTGAAAAAATACAGGAAAGCCAACCGGCTGATCTGGGCACAGGATGAACCTGAAAATATGGGGGCCTGGCCTTTTATCAACCGTAAACTTGGCAATCTTGGTTTTACATTGGTATCGCGTAAGGAAAGTGCCAGTCCCGCGGTTGGATTAATGGAAAAACACAAAAAAGGTCTTGAGGAAATCCTTGATTCAGTTTTCAAATTAAATAAAGTTGTTGTTTCATAAATATATACAGAATGATTGTAGAAATAAAAGTTCCCAGTCCGGGTGAATCAATAACCGAAGTTGAAATCGGGCATTGGCTTGTTGCTGATGGTGCTGTTGTTTCCCAAAACCAGGAAATTGCAGAAGTGGAATCTGACAAAGCTACTTTAACCGTAGTTGCTTCTGAAGGTGGTAAAATTTCAATTCTGGCGGAAGAAGGAACCTCAATTGCAGTGGGTTCGGTGGTTTGTACAATCGACACCGGTTTTGCGGCAGAAGTGAAAGCAGATACAAAGATTGAACAGGTGGAAAAAACTGAGGTAAAATCTGAGAAGAATGTTGTGGTTACTGCAGAAGCAAAAGCAGAAACAAAAACTGAAATAAAAGAAAGTTCTGAATCGAAAGTTAAAGTTACTTCGGTTGCAAAAGAGATGATGAAAGAACTTGATTTATCGGTTGACGACATTATTAACGGGTTGAAACGGATCGGAAAAAAAGAAGTTGAGGCTGTAGCAAATCTTCCCAAAACTGAGTCTGCCACGACGGTTATTCAGGTAAAAACTGCTTCGCGCATTGTTGATCGCGAGCGGATGACAAGTCTTCGCAGGAAACTGAGTGAGAGGCTGGTCGCGGTGAAAAACGAAACCGCAATGCTCACCACTTTCAACGAAATCGACATGAGTTACGTAATGGATTTGCGTAACAAACACCAGCAGAAATTCACCGAAAAATATGGATTGAAACTGGGTTTCATGTCGTTTTTTACCAAAGCAGTTGCTGTAGCAATGGATTTTCACCCGATGGTAAATGCCCAGATCGATGGCGATGAAATTCTGATGCCAAAATTTGTTGATGTCGGAATTGCTGTTTCAACACCAAAAGGATTGATGGTACCGATTGTCCGCAACGCTGAAAGCAAATCGGTTCCGCAAATAGAAATCGAAATAAAGGATCTTGCAGAAAAAGCGCGTAACAAAAAAATATCGGTTGAAGAACTCAACGGCGGAACATTTACTATTACAAATGGTGGAGTTTTTGGATCGCTGCTTTCAACACCCATTATCAATCCTCCGCAATCGGCAATCCTTGGCATGCACAACATTGTTGACCGGCCGGTTGCTGTGAACGGACAGGTGGTTATCCGTCCGATGATGTACGTAGCCCTTTCTTACGATCACCGTGTTATTGACGGAAAAGATTCAGTCGGATTTCTTGTTAAAGTGAAAGAAATGATCGAAAATCCTGAACAGATGTTTACAGGCGGTCAGGATGCCGGGAAGTTGTTGTTAGGGATTTAGTTTTAATATTTTCAAATTGAAGAATGCCAACCGGGTAGAAATAAAATTGCGGTTGGCATTCTTTTTAAATCCCCGATCAATTAACTATATTTGTTACAAATCAGAATATCATGAACAGCCCGGAAATAAAAGCCTTGATTCGAAGATACAGTTATCTTTTCTGGTATATCACCGAAGATAAAAAAGAAGATGTCAGCCTGGAGGTATTGGTTGAATTTATTCTGAATTATGGCGATTTGGATGCTGTCAGGGATTTGCTCCGGGTGTTGGGTGTAAAGGAAACTGCTCAGGCTTTTTATAATGCCACAGGAAGGAGGAAACTTAATTACTTTCCTGAAGTTTACAATTTTTTTAACTTGTATTTTCAAAAATATGCATAAAGAAATTCTGAGCAACGAACAACTAAAACTGTTGCCACTTGTAAAGCAATTTCAAAGGGAATTTTATCTGGTGGGCGGTACTGCAGTCGCTCTGCATATTGGCCACAGACGGTCAATTGATTTTGATCTTTTTAAAAATAAAGATATCCGCCCAAAATCAATAATTACAAAAATTTCTGAGGCTGGTCATCCTTTTCTGGTTACACGCCGGGTTACTGAACAACTGAATGTTAACATTTTCGGAGTGAAGTTTACTTTTTACGAATATCCGTTCTCAATTTCAGCACCTGTTAATTTTGAGAATACATTAAAAATGCCTGAATTGCTCGATTTGGCAGCAATGAAAGCTTATGCTCTTGGTCGAAGGTCGAAATGGAAAGATTATGTGGATTTGTATTTTTTAATACGTGATCATTTTTCTATTGATGAGATATCATTCAGGGGCATTCAGATTTTTGAACAGCTGTTTTCATCTAAACAATTCAGGGCACAATTGAGTTATTTTGCTGATATTGATTATTCCGAACCTATTGAATACCTTGTACCTGTTCCTTCACCCGATGAAATCAGACAGTTCTTGATTGACAAAGCGCTTGAGATATAGAAATTTCACTAAGTATTTATATTGAAATTTCACCTACTTCTATATTTCTTCAGCCTTTATTCCAGCCTCTTCAAATTTTTTCTCCAGAAAAGCCGGTGAAACAGGCCGGTTATTTTTTGTAAGTACAGTTGTGATCCTCGCTTTTAATATCAGTTTTTCGTCTGATTTCCTTACAATATGCTGATCAAAAATAATCTTCAACCTACCCTGTTTTCCCATTTTCAACCTGACATAAAAATCATCGCCCGGAAACAGAGGATATTTATAATCAATTTCGGCGCGAATGACAACAGCATCTATTCCATCATTGTGAAGCTGGACAAAATCGACACCAGCAAAATTCAGGAATTTATGCCTGCAATGTTCAAGATAATTCTGATAAACTGCATTATTTACGATTCCCTGAATATCGCACTCGTAATCGCGAACCTGGAGTTCGATTTCAAAATCAAATACATTCATTAAAAACTAATTCGACGAAAAAACAAGTTTAGGATAACCACCAAATGCCCTGACAAAAAACCTGTGAAAAGCATGAACACTTTTTACCGGATTGGCAAACATCATAATACATTTCTTATAAATAACCGGAATCCTGGCTGCGTTAATTACTTTTAATGCTTCAGCAGTTTCCGATTGTTGCTGTATCCATATCATTTTAATCCCTTTTCTCACTGCATCATGAGCAACCAATTCAGTTTCGGCTTTTGGTGTAACTATTAACAAATGTTCAACATCGGCAGGTAACTGGCCAACCGATTTATAACATTTAACACCTTGAATCTCATCCGCATTCGGATTAATGGGATATAAATCAAATCCTTTCTCCCTGAGTTCTTTAAAAATTGCACCGCCAAATTTTTTCATATTTCGCGATGCACCTGCAATAGCCAATTTTTTTGGTTCAAGAAATTTTTGAATTTCGTTCAGAGTAATCATTGTTATTAGTTTTATTGTTAACGGGTTATTTTGAAAATTTTGTCAGACCCAGATTTTAATACATTAAAATTAGTAATAAAAACCAGACTAGCATAATATTTACTTAATCACAAAATCAAGCAATTTTTTGTCTTCCAGAAAACCTTCGAGATGATCGCCGGATCTGACTTGTCCCACACCAGCCGGAGTTCCTGTGTAAATTAAATCGCCGATTTTCAGGGTAACATATTTCGAAACATGGGTTATTATATCCTCAAAACTGTAAATCATCAGTTCAGAATTGCCATTCTGCACTACTTTGTCGTTGATTTTCAGTTTAAAAGAAATTTTTTTCTGATCGGGAAATATTGTTTTGTTGATAAATTCATTGCTTATTACAGCCGCCTGATCGAAAGCTTTTGCTTTCTCCCACGGTAATCCTTTTTCCTTCAGTTTATTCTGGACGTCGCGGGCAGTAAAATCAATTCCGAGTCCAATCTCATCGAAATACCGGTGTGCAAATTGTTTTTCAATGTTCTTCCCGATCCTGTTAACTTTTATCACAAGTTCAATTTCATGGTGAACATCGTTTGTCCATCCTGGAATATAAAACGGATCGTTGTTTCTCAGGAGTGAAGTATCGGGTTTCATGAAAAAAACCGGCTCATCCGGAATTTCATTATTCAGCTCGTTAATGTGTGCCACATAATTGCGGCCGATACAAATAATTTTCATTTTTAATTTCGATTGAGTAATTGCAAAAATACTCTCATTTTAAAGTTAATGAATGTTTGAAAAGGTTTTTTATGATGTGAAGAATGGAAATTTTCCAAATTTTATTTTTTCACACGTAAAAATAAGTTAATCCCCAAAGGTTCTTTTATTACCTCTATTTTTGACTTATCGATACCTGCCTGAATAGCAAAACGAGTCAATTCATCAGCCGAACGATGATATAAAAACCAATCGCCCATGATTTCCATACTCCGGCGCGACGGATTTTCGACATTAAAATTTCCAATTATCATTTCACCGTTATCTTTCAGGTATTCGTAATACCTTTTAAGTAAATATACGAAATGCTTGTCCTTAAAATAATCAAACAATCCGGCGCTCCAAATCAGATCATATTTTTTATCAGGAACAAAACGAATGACATTGGCATTATGAAACGTCATTGATTTCAGGTACTTACGATTTTTAGTTTTAGCATAAGATATTGCTCTTTTATCCAAATCAAGCATATCGAAATCAAGTTGGTTGTCGGGATTCCGTTCAAAAAACTCAAAAGTTTCGGTGACAGGACCACTGCCAAGGATTAAAACATCCTGCTTTAACCCCATACTTTTCCTGCTCAATTCTTCAAAAATTTTTATAGCAAGTGTTTTTCTGTTTCTGACAGCAATTACTGCACCTGCTGAATGTAAAAATTCATCCCATTTTCGAAACCGTTCAACAGGACTGACATAATACTGATAAATTTTTTCGATAATAAAAAAATCGCCACTGTATCCAAATGGTTTTGTGTAAGAAAATCCAAACAAAGTTTCAGGAGTTAAAATTGATGCAATTTTCTTTCTGAATTTATCAACATCTTCTGCTTTTATCTGATCAACCAGGCTGTAAAATTCGAGATAATCTTCCTGGTCAGGCCCATTTTTAGCAAATATTCCTTCAATATAGTCATCCATATCAAACTGATCTGGATTGACGTGTGCCAATTCTTTTGCTATTTCAACACTGTTATTCATCGTCCACAATATCACCAAGTTCGCTGTTGATCGATTTTAATGTTTCTTTGTATTCTTCATCCACAGAAATAACCGTCATTTTGTCGGCTATTATTACCTCAGGATATTTTACAGCAAATACTTTCATTGCATTGATAAAAAAGTACTTACTTACCTGAATAAAGTATTTTTTCGGAAATAATCCGGTAATTTCTTCAAAAGGTCTCTGAGTATAAACTTCATCATCGCTTAAATGAATAATGGTCTGATCATCATCCTTTTCAATGAAATACACATCATTGATGTTGATCTTTTCAAGTCCGTTATCCCCGTGAACTATAATTTGATTCTTTGAGTGATCTTTCAGATCAAAAAATGTATTGAATTGTTCGCTTTCCATTTTAAGTTTCAAATCGTTGGCGAACTTAAAAATGGCTATTTCGATGTTTGTCTGAAGATCTTTGTCGGTAAAAGGTTTAACAATATAACCATAAGGCAATGAAACCTTTGCTCTGTTAATTGTATCAATATCGGTATTGGCAGTAAGGTATATAATCGGAACATCATTTTTTCTCGAAATAATTTTTGCGGCTTCAATTCCGGTCATTTCTCCTTTCAGGTTAATATCCATTAACACCAGATCAGGCAATTCTTTTTCCACTTCCTCAATTGCTTTTAAACCTGTATCCACCGATCCCTGGACAGTATAACCAAGGCTTTCAAGGCTTTCCTGAATGTCGGTTGCGACTAAAATTTCGTCTTCTACAATCAGAATTTTGTAATTTGAATTCATTTATTAGTTGATTTAAATTGAATGATAAATTTTGTTCCATTTGAAAAATCGCTTTCCAGTTCTCCGTCGATCTGCTGAACAAGTTTGTGGAGAATCTTCATTCCCAATGATTTGGTTTTATTAATATTAAAATCTTCCGGTATCCCGACCCCATTGTCGGCCACAGTCAATGAATACTGGTTGTCTGTTATATTCTTAAAATGAATGCTGATAGTTCCGCGCGATTTATTTACAAATGCATATTTAAACGAGTTCGAAATAAGTTCGTTTATAATCAATCCGCAAGGAATCGCAATATCCATAGGCAGATAAGCATCATCGATCTGGTAATCGATTTGAATGTTTGCCTGCTGGTTTGTATAAGTTCTGGCAATATTTCCCGTCAGACTTTTTATATAAGTCGAGAACATGATGTTTGCCAGGCTTTTATTATTGTATAAATTTTCATGTATCAGAGCCATAGAATGTATCCTGTTCTGGCTTTCCTGTAAAACTTCCTTCAACCTCGGATCGTCAATATTCCGGCTTTGCATGCTTAAAATGCTCGAAATGATCTGCATATTGTTCTTTACCCTGTGATGAACTTCGCGAAGCAAAACGTCTTTTTCGGCGAGTGATTTTTTAAGATATTCCTCTGCTTCCTGCCGCTTTTTTTCCTTTGCTTCAAGTTCCCATTTCATCAGTGTGATTCCTGCAAACTCGTCGATAAGAGATAAAAGCTTTTTAGCTTCAACAGGTTTCATCAGGTATCCGTCAACTCCCAGGTGAATAGATTCAATAAAGCTGTCTTTTTCACTGTAAGCAGACATTACAACAAGTTTCTGTTCAGGAGCAACTTTTCTGATCTCCTTTAACATCTCCAACCCGTTCATCACCGGCATCACCATATCGGTAATTACCAGGTCAGGTTTATGTTTCAGGTAAAGTTCCAGACCATGAGAACCATTTTCTCCTATATAAAGGTAGTTTACATGCTTTTCCAGAATTCTCCTGTAAAGTTGTCTGATTGTTTCATTGTCATCGACAAACAAAACTGAAATATTATATCGCTGACCAGGATTTTGTTCTTTTATCATTTCTATTGTTTATCAAACTGTTTTGCAATTTTTTCGATGAGTATTTTTGCATCAATTGGCTTAAAAATGGCATCATCACACTTCGAATTTGAAATTTCCTCATAAGCGCCTCCCATTACACTTGCTGTTTGAATAATAACCGGAATTTCCGGATTTATATCCTTAATTGCCCTCGATGCTTCAACTCCATCCATCACAGGCATCCTTATATCCATCAGAATCAAATCAGCCTTGTTATTATTTTTTACATATTCAACGGCATCTTGACCATTCTCAATCCATACCACGTTTGCATTGGTTTTTCGCAACTGCGTTTTTAAAACCAAAAAATTCATTTTAGTGTCGTCAACCACAAGAATGGTTCTATTTTCCCAGTTAATTTGTGTCATTTGTCATAGGTTTATTGTTTATTGAAATATCCGGCAAAATAAATGAAAATTCTGAACCTACACCCACTTTGCTTTTCACAGAAATACTTCCTCCCATTAAATTCAAATATGTTTTTGTAATCGAAAGTCCCAATCCGGTGCTTTCCCGTCCCGTTGTCCTGCCGTTTGATGCCTGCATAAAGCGGTCGAAGATATAACCCTGGGCTTCTTCCGGAATTCCTATTCCTGTATCCTTTACAACAAAATGAAGATTATGGTCTTTAATTGTGTAATAAAATTGAATACTTCCTTCGTCTGTGTACTTACACGCATTATTTACCAGATTTATCATGATCTGTTTTAATCTTAGCCGGTCGGTGTATATTATTGAGTCTTCATTTGGTAGTCCATCTTTGTAACTAAGCTTCAGATTTTTACTAACCACATTATTGTCAACACTGAATATGTCATAAACTTCTTTGGTTAACCGGTTCATCTCAAAACTGCTTTTTTCAACTTTTAAGATACCTGCTTCAATTTTCGACAAATCAATAATATCGTTGATTAGATTCAGCAAATGCTCACCGCTTTTTATTATTGCATCAATAAATTCATTTAACTCCTCTTCGCTTTCGGCTTCATGCAAAAGGTTGGCGAATCCCATTATTCCATTCATCGGAGTTCTGATTTCGTGGCTCATGTTGGCAAGAAATGCAGATTTTAACTTATCCGATTCTTCGGCTTTTTCTTTTGCTGCAACCAATTCTTTCTGAATTAATGCTCTGCGTTCTATTTCTTCCTTTAATTCTTTATTCCTGATATTTAAAAGCCTGGTCCGTTCTTCAACTTTGTCTTCCAGATTTCTGTTTGCAAGTTCAATCTGAATGTTTTTTTTCGCGATTTGTAAATAAAGATTAAAGTTATCGCGATTAAATACTTCAGTTCTGTAAGCAGCGATCATTCCAATTAAAATAGCGCCGATAAAAAAGAAACTATTTGAAAGGATAATTGAATAATTAACATTCCAAAGAAGACCGGCAATAATGTATAATAAAATTACAAGCCAACTTGCAACCGAAAAAGCAAAAAACCGAAGTTTAATTAATACTGAACCTGCCAGAAAAACAAGAATTAATCCACTGCTGTAAACTACGATTTCGGGCAATAGTACAAGCATCAGGATTATTCCAAAGGCACCAATAAAATAAGTGATAAAGATCAATGACTGCCAGTTATCACGGAACTTTTTTGAATAGGAATAGAAAAAAACAAAAAGGAGCATTAGAACAACAGCTACCCGTATAATAATAAAAAGATCGAAATATTGTGATGCAACAACATGATCCAGAAATGCAAAAAAAGCATATATAAAAGACAAAATAAGGTATGCAAAACGCGTAGTTTTATACGACCGTTCGAAATAAAAATCCCTGTATTCCTTCTCTCTTTCATCAGGAAAATTGAGGGTCAGTCGTCTAATATGATCAGTTAACTCCGTCCAAAAAATCATTTAACAGTTGTGATTAAAACATTACACCTTTATCAAATTTTATAAAGGATTTGCGTCTTTCATAATAGTTTCAAATTTATATTTTTTTCTCAAAATACAATAATTGATTTGTTAACAGGGTCTTAAAGAGAGAATTAATAACTATTCTAAATTGTTATTAAAATGTTTTCAGGAATATTTAAGGGCAAATTAGGTATCATAATTAATTGACGAATTTTTTGACGGATAACATAAAAAATTGAAAAACAATAAGTTATTTCTAATTTAAGAATATCTTTAACTTTCACAAATTCAGGAAAAGAAATTTCAGGTCACATTCTGGAGTAAATGGTTTGGAATAAAATCAACAGCACTTATCATCTGTACTATTTATTCATCATTTTCAGCTTTATCCGTGTAAGCACCTTCTTGGTGTACAAAGGGAATTCACCTTCCATCATCCAGCCGAAATAACCTGGCTGATCTTTTAAAACCTTTTCTACCGGCACACCTTTATTTTTCCCGAAATTAAAAACCTCCGTTCCCTTTTCATCATAAACAATTCGACCTGCAAAATCAACATTCTGATCATACGACGAGAACTCGCTCAGTTTCCCTACATCATTTACAATGGGAATAGTTTTAACACCTTTTCCATCGTCGAATTCCACTCCTTCATACAAATCGAGTTGTGCCTTTAATACTTCGTATGTGGCTTTTGTGTCTGCCATTGCATTGTGTGCACCGACTAAATCCTTGTTACAGTAAAATTTATAAGCTGCAGCAAGTGTCCGTTTTTCCATTTTATGAAAAATAGCCTGTACATCAACGAACTTGTGCTTTTTTAAGTCGATGTCAACATCGGCCCGTAAAAATTCTTCGGCAAGCAACGGAATATCGAACCGGTTCGAGTTAAATCCGCACAAATCGCAACCTTCAATAAACTTGGCCAGATTTTTTGCCACCTCTTTAAAAGTTGGTTTATCTTTTACATCTTCATCTGTAATCCCATGAATCAGAGAAACTTCCGGAGGAATCGGAATTTCGGGATTAATGCGTAAAAGTCTTTCTTCCTCACTTCCGTCGATGTTGATTTTAAGCAATGCAATTTCAACAATCCGGTCGGTCACAATATTCATTCCCGTCGTTTCAAGGTCGAGTACCACTATGGGATTTTTCAGGTGAAGTAACATAAATATTATTTAAAAGAAAAGGTATCCTCAAGCCTTAATTTATTGGTTCCAGGATACCTTTTATGGTTTTCATTAAAAAAATCAGGCATTTATCATCATTGGCATCAGCAGCATCAGCATATCTTCACTTTCATCGGCATTTTCAGCCGGAAGGAATAATCCCGCACGTGTCGGATCGCTTAATTCAACCCGAACATCGCTGGTCGAAATATTTGTAAGAATTTCCTGGAGGAAAGTAGATTTAAAACCGATTTCCATTTCATCTCCTTCATATTCGCAATTCAGACGTTCAACAGCCGAAATGGAAAAATCGATATCCTGTGCTGAAACAATGAGTTGATTATCATTTAAATTAAGTTTTATAAGGTTACTTGCCTGGTTAGAAAATACTGAAACCCTTTTCACTGTATTGAAAAGGTTAAGACGATCAATTATCATCACATTCGGATTTTTGGTTGGGATTACCGAGTTGTAACTTGGGTAATTTCCCTCAACCAAACGGCAAATCAGTTTATAATTGCTTAAAGTGAAATGTGCATTTTTATCGTCGAATTCAACTTTTACATCAAACTCCTCTTTGGGAAGAAGGTTTTTCAATAATCCTGCCGGTTTTTTCGGAAGGATAAATGAAGAATCAAATTCGGCTTTTGCATCACTGCGGCGGTAACGTACAAGTTTGTGAGCGTCGGAAGCAACAAAACTCATGAAATTTGGCGAAAGTTCAATAAAGATGCCATTCATTACCGGCCTGAGTTCATCGTCAGCAGTTGCAAAAAGTGTTTTTTCTATTCCTTTTCTCAAAACCATGTGATTTACATTTATTGTTGAAACAGCTTCCTCATTTAATTTCGGCATTTCCGGAAAATCTTCTGCGTTCTGACCAGTAATGCTGTATTTTCCATTGTCAGAAAAGATCTCAACACTGTAAGATTCTGCATCGATCTGGAATGTCAGAGGCTGTTCGGGAAATTCTTTCAAAGTGTCGATGAATAACTTTGCAGGAACGGCAACAGAACCCTCTCCTTCAATGTTATCGAGTTTCAGACTGGTGATTAATGTCGATTCCAGATCGGAAGCAGTGATTGTCAATGCAGATTCGGAAATCTGGAATAAAAAATTATCCAGAATCGGCATCGTACTTTTACTGCTGATAACTCTGCTTAACGCGGCCAAATGGCTTAATAATTCGGTACTTGATACAACAAATTTCATATTAATTATTTTTATTTTTTAATTTTAAAATCCTGACAGAATGCCTGTTTTAACAATAAAGGCACACGAATATACAAACTTTAATTGTATATCACCATGATGAAAACCTCTAATTTTATCAGCCATTTATGAACGAAAATAACGATATCTGCGAAGCGTATTGTAGCTCACTGCAAACAATGAAACCAAAACAAGTGGCACAACCACATTTATCCACTGCCACCAACCTTTTTCGTCGCGCAATCTTACTTTATCGAGTAACCTTAACTGAACGGTCCGGTTCCTGAGTTGCATAATTCCGGAGTCGTCGTTCAGGTATAAAATTATATTCATTAAAAACTCCTTATTGCCAAATGTTTGTTTCGAAACCCTGTCGTACCCCAATTCCTGGATCAATGGCGGTTGTTGCGAATAGTTCACCTTGTTGGCTATTAAACCTGCATCGCCGATTACTACCATTTTTGTAGGTTTGCTTACCGACAGAAAATCAGCCTGTGCCATTCCGAAGTTGCCGATCATCCTGTGTTCGAAAACCGATGTAAATACGCCTTCAATCAAAACCCCGACCGGGATGAACGACTGTGTGAAAAGTTCGCGTGCCGGCGGATTTTTAATATTCTCAAGACTTATCGTTGAAGGCGATTTTACCCTTCTTGCATAAGGCGATGTGGTAAGTATTACCGATTTTACAAGGTTTTTGTTCCCCGAAACTGTATCGACTGAAGAAACAAATTCTGTGTAAACCCGGTTGAGGTTCCGGCTGAGCGGATGATTATCGGCTGGAGTGAGCAAAGGAGAATAATACCAGGGATGCAGTGTCCACTGGGCGGGACTTCCCTGAGGCGCCGTGTTTACCAGCAGACGTGCGCAATCAACATCCTGCAAAAGCTCGTAATTCAACCTGACTCCATATTTAAAGAGCTGATCATCAAGATTCAGGTTCTGAGGAAACGCAAAGGTCTGAAATCCGTTCGAAAGACTGTCGAGACTTACCATTACCGGATCGATGAGCCAAACCACTTTCCCGCCGCGCATAACGAACTGATCGTTTATAAATTTGTCTTTCTCTGTAAAAGGTTGTTTTGGCCCGGCAATAATTAAAATGTCAGCTTTGTCTTTTCCTGATTCCAAAGATTGAGTTGTTGTTCTGATCACGTTAAAACCTGCTGTCAAGGCATTTGTAAAATCAAAAACTTCATATTGATTGAATTCCCCCTGGCCTTCGAGAAATGCCACTGTCGATTTTTTTCCGCGCATCAGATCCTGAAAAGCATTTACAAGCTCAAATTCAACACTTTCAACAGAATGATTGAAGTTAACTTCGTACGAAAAATCGGGATTATTTTTTAAAAAATTTACTGCAATTTCTTTACCACCCGAACTGATTAGAGCTCCCGGGAAAATATACCTTGTACTTAATCCCTGATCAGTTTTACGGTTAAAACTTACCGGTTTTATCCCTTTTTCAATGAGCTGGTTTTGAAAATCCTGTTGTTTTGCGGCGTTCCCGAAACGATATGGATCAGTGATTTTCAACCGGATAGGTTTTTGAGAATAAACATTTAAAACAGCTATTTTTTCGAAAATTTCCTGTTGCAGTTTTTGAAGTCCCGGTTCGAGTTCACCCTCCAAAAACAGTTCTATTTCAACCGGTTGACTTATTTCAGAAGCTATTTCCTTACTTACATCCGAAAGGGAATATCGTTTGTCGGAAGTAAGATCGGCACGAAACAGAAAGTTTGTCGAGATAAGTAATAAACTCAAAAGTGCAATGACAAAAACAACAGCTCTTATTCTTGTTCTTCGCTGTTTTAAACTTCCTTTCCGGATTGAAACTGCGGTTATAAACAGGAAAAAGAGTGCTATTCCGAGAAAATAAATCACATCGCGCATATCAACAACTCCGCGCGAAATGGAAAGATAATGATTATTTATGCTGAAATAAGTCAGAAGTTGTTCAAGCAGATACGGCAATCCGGCTGATGCAATAAATTCGAAACCCAGGAAAAAAATGAATGAAATCGCCATTGCCAGGATAAATGAAACGATCTGATTTTCGGTTAATGAAGAGGCAAAAACACCAATTGCAACATAAATCGCTGCAAGAAAAAACAGCCCGATGAAAGAACCCCAGGTTGCCCCCACATCAATGCTTCCGACCGGATCGCCAAGCAGGTAAACCGACAGAAAATAGAGTAAAGTTGGCACAAGCGAGAAAAATACCAGCACAAGACCCGCAAAAAATTTGGCAAAAACAAGTTGCAAATCGGTAATCGGGTGAGTGAGCAGAATTTCAATTGTCCCGCTTCGTTTTTCATCGGCAAATGAACGCATTGTAATTGCCGGCACCAGGAAAAGGTACAGCCAGGGTGCAAGCGAAAAAAGACCCTGCAGGGTTGCGTACCCGTTGTCGGGAATATTGTAAACTCCCGGAAACACCCACAAAAACAAACCGGTCACCAGAAGAAAAACCACTATTACCAGGTACCCGATCAGTGATCCAAGGAAGGTTTTTATCTCTTTTCTGAATAAACTGTACATCAGGTTAAAACTGAATTAAAATCCTTTTATCGAAAGTCATTTTATTTTAATAATTCCACCATTTTCAAGGCAGCCCGTTTCGAACTGCCCGGTTCACCCATCAATTCCTTTAAACGTTTATAATCGGCCAGTATTTTTTCACGGTAATTAACTTCAAACAAAAGTTTTTCCATTTCGGCCTTAACATTTTTAAAAGTCATTTTAGTCTGGATAAATTCGCGTACAATTTCCCTTTTCATTATAATATTGGGCAACGAAACACCAGCCATTTTCGATTTAAAAATAATATTCCTGAAAATGAAATCAACCAGCCAGCCGCCTTCCATTTTATAAATCACTGTCTGCGGAACATTGAAAAATGCTGTTTCAAGCGCCGCAGTTCCTGAAGCTACCAATGCGGTATGTGCAACATTCAGAATATCGTAAGTCTGATTAAATATCAGTTTTACAGGCGAACCTTCGATATATTTCAGGTAAAGTTCTTCACCGATACTGTTCACCCCTGCCACAACAAACTGAAAATCGCTGAATGTTTCTGCAATTCTTACCATCAATGGAAGTGTCCTGCGAATTTCCTGAATCCGGCTGCCGGCCAGAAGCGCCACAACCGGCCGATCATCCAGATCATGTGCTTTTTTGAATTTCTCCGATGACGTCGCAGTTTTCGAAAATTCAGCAATGGAGTCCAGCACCGGATTTCCCACATAATTTACCTTAAAATCGTATTTTTTATAGAATTCCGTTTCGAAAGGAAAAATTGTGAACATCTCATCCACCTGAGTTTTAATCTTTTTGGCCCGGTATTCCTTCCATGCCCAGACTTTAGGAGAGATGTAATAAAAAACCCTGATATTGTTTTGTTTTGCAAAATCTGCAATCCGGAGGTTAAAACCAGGATAATCAATCAGAATTAAAACGTCAGGTCGATAATCAAGAATATCTGTTTTGCACAATTTCAGATTTTTACCGATGGTTTTCAGGTTCAGCACAACATTTACAATCCCCATGAATGCCATTTCACGATAATGTTTCACAAGCCGGCCACCAACTGCCTGCATCAGATCGCCTCCGAAAAAGCGGAATTCTGATTCTTTATCGGCGAGTTTTAATTCTTTCATCAGATTGGAACCGTGCAAATCGCCCGACGCTTCGCCTGCCACCAAATAATATTTCATAAATTAAATCAGCCTTGAAATCAAAACTACAAATGCATATAAAATTGTGGCTCCCAAAATTCCACGCGCGGTTTTTTCATATTTCAGTTTAATAAAACCCATGAATACCGCGCTGTTCAGAAAAACGCACAAACTTCCGAGTTTGATCAGAACATTTAAGCGTTGCAGATTATATATGTATTCATTCAATGAAGAATCATTGTTCCAAATCAAATAAACCACAAAAAAAATGATAACCGGCAAAATAAAACCTATTAAGAAACCGATACCAGTATTATCGAATCTGTTTGATTTACGACGTTGCATTAAAATTTCCAGTTTTGAATTTCGGCCAGGGTTTTATAACAGGTCATGTCAACAGTAACCGGCACCACCGAAGCGTAATCGTTTTCGAGAGCATAAATGTCGGTTTCAGTCGAATCGAGTTCGAAATTCTTAAAATACCCCGACAACCAATGATATTCCCTTCCATGCGGATCAATACGTTTTTCAAACTCTTCAACCCACTTTCCATGAGCCTGACGGCAAACCTTTATTCCTTTCGGTTTTCCTTTCGGAATATTTACATTTAAGCAGGTAAAAGGTGCCAACCCATTCTCAAGCACACTCTGAAAAACCTTTGCCACTACAATTTTAGCCTTCGAAAAATCGGCCTCGCTGCTGTAATCATCTAACGAAAAACCCATTGAAGGGACTCCGTGCAGACTGCCTTCAATTGCAGCTCCCATCGTTCCGCTGTAAATAATACTAATCGACGAATTTGTTCCGTGGTTAATTCCCGAAACAACGTAATCAGGCTTCTGATCGAGCAGGCTGTTAAAGCTGAGTTTTACACTGTCAACTGGCGTACCGTTGCATTTGTAGGTTGGAACGCCATGTATTTTTTCCACCGGAATGGCCCGCAGCGGCTGATCAACGGTTATTGCACACGATTTCCCCGACATCGGAATTTCGGAAGAGATTACAATTATTTCTCCGAAAAACTGCATCACTTCCACGAGTTCGCGTAACCCACGTGCGTGAATCCCGTCGTCGTTGGTAACTAAAATTAAAGGTTTGTCTGACATATTTTTTTGAATAGGAAACAAATATAGTGATTAATCGGTTGCAAGTTTTTGCTTTCAGAAATCATTCGGACCACTTTTATAAAAGGGTGCAAAATAGGATATTAAAAACTATTTTTGCAACGACTTTTATTTAAAAATCAATCTGTGTAGAAAAATGAATGAAATAAAACCGGCCCGTCCAAACTTATTAAGCGCTTTATGTATTCTGACATTTATTGGAAGCACTGCCGGATTTATCGGGTATTTTCTTGCTTCCGTGTTTTTCGGCAAAGCCTCTGAACTGATAATTAAATACTCAGACTGGAGTTCAACCGATGCAATTTCCCCGTTTTATTTTACAATATTCATGGCGCTTTCAGCAATATCGCTTGTGGGTGCTATCAGAATGTGGAAACTTCACCGCGACGG
>JBBIPU010000023.1:32412-34974 GCA_037442685.1 Draconibacterium sp.
AAAAAACATACGAAATAAAAAATAATGAACTGACCATAAAACTTCCAAAGAAATTCAGATCGATCAGGAAGGTTCGGGTAATTATTGAAGAAGTTCAAAGTGACAGAGAAAAAAAACTCAGTTTACTTAAAAAAGCCAGTAAAGATCCTCTTTTTAATGCTGATATTGAAGAAATTAAAGAAGATTTTCTTTATTCAGATAATGATTCGTTATGACTTTTCGTAAATGGGAAATCTGGCGGGCAAGTCTTGATCCGGTGGTTGGATCTGAACAGGGAAAATCAAGACCAGTGCTAATAATCAGCGAAGATGATATCAATGAACTGCTTAATGTAGTCAATATCATTCCTCTAACTTCGCGAAAAGAGGGAAGAACTGTTTATCCGAATGAAGCAATGCTACCTGCCGAACTTACAGGACTTGAAAGGGAATCCATTGCTCTTTGCCATCAAATCAGAACCATTGACAAAAAGAGGTTATCAAAAAAATATAGTCACCTTACCAATAAAAACACTCAAAAAGAAATAATTGATGCTGTAAAGTTTCAATTGGGTATTACATAAATTCTTTTTACCACCTCATTACTTCTTTATAAAATGGCACCAGAAATTCTGCCATTTTTTTATGGTCCTCCTTGTCAGGGTGCGAATCACAACCGTGTGGAGGCATATCTTTAAAAAAGTAGGTGGCAATTTTCTTTTTTGCGGGTTCGTTTTCTGCAAAATAATTTTTTACGGCAGTCAGGCAGTTTTCAAATTTAGCGGCTTTTTCTCCCGAAACCATCGGACTTGTAAGCAAACAAACCTGTGTTTCAGGATAATGTGAATAAATTGTTTTTACAAACTGAATGTAGCTGTTTACATATTGAGCCGAATCGAAAGGCTGCCGGTCGTAACTACCGTCACCATCCGAAAAATCGTTGGTTCCCAGACAAATACTGACAAGATCAGGGATGTACGACGGGAAATTCCATTTTTTTGTGCTGTCAGTGTTCAGGTACATATTTTCATAAACTTCAGGCATTGCCGGTCCAGGGCTGTTCCAGTTGCGGTAAATGCCGATTCCGGAAACCGAACTCAGCATGAAACGGGCATTCAAAGCCTTTGCCGAAAGCGGACCGTAAGCAAAATAGGCGTTGTGCTGGTCGTACCACACGCCGGTGTGACAAGGGATTTCCAGCCAGTCGATTCCCATTCCGCAGGTAATCGAATTGCCGATAAATTCAATTTTCCGCTCCGCGATTGGCGGCAATTGTGTCAACTCCAGGCATTTAATCCCGCCAAAAGTAATCGTTCCATTTGAAGCTTCAGTAGATTTATAAATCTTTAAAATGTGATTCTCTGTTTTGGGCGAAACCCAGACCGGGTATTCCTGCATGCCTTCTTTTTCGAGTTTAATCCTTCCGATATATTCACCATCCAGTTCAACCGACACAAAATTATATTCACCTGCATGATTTTGTTTTTGCAACAAAACTGAACAGGAATCTCCAGAAAACGACATTTCAACAAAAGATGCCGAACCTATTAAAACAGGGGCTTTCTTGTCGAGGAAATCAATTCGTCCGTCGTACCTCAAATTTGGATTACCTGCGGTAAATAACTGAACTTGTTTTTGTGAACAGGAAAATAATATTATGAAAAAGAAACTGAATAATAACTGGTATTGTCTTTTCATTTTAAATTGTTTTAAACGCTTTAAAAATAAAGATTTTAAGCGAACCCTTTCCTTCTGAAACCGGATATCGCTTAAAAATTGTACTTTTAAATCCTGAACCAAAACTGAAAACAATGTCAATCAAATTCAATTCCCTGGTAGTTTTAGCAGTAATTATTATTCTGAATTTTTCATGTGCCGAACAATCCTTTGTTTCAAAACGCGAAAAGCTTGATCTGAGCGGTATCTGGCAGTTTGCACTCGATTCGGCAGGAACTGGTATTCAGCAAAAATGGTTTGAACAATCGTTAAAAGATCAGGTTAATCTTCCGGGAACACTTGACGAAAACAACATCGGATTTATCAATACGAATCACGACGAAACCATGCGTTTATCGCGGGAAAGGATGTATGAAGGAAAAGCCTGGTACCAGAAAAAAGTCAGCATCGATAATTCGTGGAAAGACAAGGAGATTAATCTTACAATTGAACGCACAAAACCGGCAAAAATCTGGGTTGACGGAAATTTTGCAGGAGAAAATTCCACCATTCTTTCGGCACAAAAATACGATCTGACGAAATTTCTGACAACAGGTGAACACACTATTACAATTTTGGTTGACAACGGCCCGGAATCTGTTCCGAATGGAATAAAAGGTTCGCATGCATGGACAGAACACACCCAAACCAACTGGAACGGGATTATTGGTGAGATTTCACTTGAGGCAATTCCCGGAAATTATCTCAGTTCAATCCGTGTTGTGCCCGAAACAGAAACCAGACAGGCTGTCGTTTTTGTTGGAATTCATTTCAATGGCAAAGTACAGGAGGAAGCCAAAATCAGATTTTCTGCATCAGCCTGGAATACAGAAAAGAAACACAATGTTTCGGCAAAAACTTTCAAAAT
>JBBIPU010000024.1:0-34686 GCA_037442685.1 Draconibacterium sp.
GTTGATTATAATTTATTGGTTGCAGGAACCTTTAAAAACTCAGGTGGCACATTTATCAATACCAATGAAAGTTATCCGATCTCAATACTTGGCGGAACATACTGGCATAACATGAATGGGGGAAGTATTCCCGTTGCTAATTGGACGACATATAACAGTTCAGTTTCAACATGTTTTGTAAACGGCATTACCTCAACTGCCCTGACATCGGGATTAAATCAGAATTTTGAGAACTTTACCTGGAATAATCCATCACAATCGGTTACACAAAATTTAATTGCGGATTTGATTGTAAACGGTAATCTCACTTTGACTTCGGGAAAAATAACAACAGGTGGTCATCGCGTAATTGTTGGGTTAAACGGAACTGCATCTAATTCGGGGACAGGATATATTGATGGTACATTAAGAAGGTTTGTTTCAAGTACAGTTACCACAGGCGATTTTCCGATCGGGGAAGGCGATATATATGCACCGTTTAGTATTTCAACAACCGGTACACCTTCAGGAAACGGTTATATCGAAGTTTATACTACAACTGCAGCACCTCCTGTGGCTTCGGGTTTAAGCCAGGTTAATTATATCAACCGTAAATGGACAATTTTGAATAATGGAGTTGGCGGTGTCACAACATACAGTCCTTCGTTCACTTTTACCAATGCCGATAAAGTTGGAACTGTAACCACAAATCTTAAACTACGCAAATTAACAAACAATGTCTGGTACATAACTAATGGTGTTGTCACAGGAAATTCAATGACTGCCAGCAACTTATCAACTGCCGGATTGTATGCTGCGTCTGATTTTTACATTGGCGAAGACGAATGTTCTTCTACCAATTCCATCTGGCTGGGAAGTGTAAATACCGATTGGAATACGGCCGCAAACTGGTGTAACAACCAGGTTCCAACTTCTGCTGTAAATGTTATCATTCCGGGTGGAATAGTTCGGTATCCGGTCATTGGTGCTGCCGGAGGAACTTGCAGGGATATTTCAATTTTAAGCGGCGCCAGCCTGACTGGTTCAGGCAATTATTTACTCGATGTAAAAGGAAACTGGACAGATTCAGGGACTTTTACTGCCGGAACAGGAACTGTTTCATTTACCGGAACAACTGCTCAGACAATTACCGGTGCCACAACTTTTAATAATCTGACCATTAATAATTCAGCAGGAGTTACAGGTGGAAGCAATATTACAGTCGATGGTTTGCTGACGCTTGCAAGTGCCAATCCCGATGATACCCATGGTACGCTTGATATAGGCAATAATGTCTTAAGTATGATTAATGCTTCGGCAGGTATTGCCGGAAATGGCGATGTGACAGGTATTGTAAGAAGAGCGCACACTTTTACTCCGGGAATTTCTTATCAGTTTGGAAGCATGTTCACCACGCTGAACTTTCTGGGATCGGGCACCCAGCCAAGTGAAATATTCTGTAAAATAGTCATTGGCGCCACTGCGGCATGGAAACCTGATATAGTAAAAAGAGTTTACAGTTTCTGGCGGCCGGTTGAAACAGTTACCGATATTCTACGACTTAATCTCAGGTATTTACCTTCTGAAATAAATGGCAATAACGATGCTGGACTTGTATTCTGGGATGCCCACAATTCAGGAACCGGACCCATTGAAGAACATGGAAAGTCTGATAACAGCCTTACAGATTACTGGATTGGAATAAGCGGATTAACAGCAGCATATATAATCAGGACAACAGAAGATAATAAATTCTGGGCTCTGGCAAATTCTGCTTCGGGTAAAAATACGTGGATGGGAGCAAACAGTCCGGATTGGAATGATATGGCAAACTGGACATTCGGGCATGTTCCTTTAGCTACCGAAGATGTTTTAATTCCTGATGTATCATCAGGCTCAAATACATATCCGGTTTTTACTTCGGACGTTGAAATTAAAACAATTGAAATAAGTTCGGGAGCATCGTTAACTGCAGGTTCGTTTAATTTAACCATTAACGGATCGACCGGGGCCTGGCACAACGACGGTACTTTTGATCCCGGAACCGGGACACTATTCCTCACTCATGGTAATATCAGCGAAATTGTTACTGTTTCGGGTTCGGGAACAAACCAATTTCATAACATTGTCATTTCGGGGGATACATTTATACAACCTGGTTCAGGTTTTTACCTTAAAATAAATGGTGGTGTGTCTGCACAACTTACCAGTGTGGTCGATTTATCAGCGATTGGCACCACAGTTGAATACAATGGCGATAATCAGATAATTGTCAATCCCTCTCATTTGGGATACAAAGGATATTACAATTTGATTATTAGCGGTACCGGGACTAAAACACTGTTTGATGGCACACTTGACATTTACGGTGATTTTACAAATAATGGCACATTAAATTTAAGCGGCAGCACTGTTTCATTTATTGGAACTTCTGCCCAGACTATCAGCGGTGCCAATGTTTTCAATAACCTTACAATTAATAATCCCGAAGGGGTTACTTCACAATCGGATATAACGATTGACGGCATTTTGAATTTTTTAAGCGGAAATCCGCCTTCGCTTGATAAAGGTGCACTTGCAATGTCGTCAGGCAAGGTTTTAAATATGGGAAGCCTTTCAACAACTGAAGGTCCGGGCGATGTTACCGGCATAATCAATCGTACCCATACTTTCGACGATAATATTTTTTACACATTAGGTTCGCAATATTCTGGCTTTACATTTTCCCCGGTGGCCGGTGATATTAAACCAACTTCAATTACATTCAGGGTAACAATTGGCGCTACTCCAGACTGGACGGGTACTGACTGGGATTTATACAACGGCGGCACTGCAATGGCAAATCCGATCAGGCGTATCACGGAGGTATCGGTTGAGGGTACTACGTCAAATACCAGGACATTTTTTAGTATTCATTATAATGATAACGAAATAACGGGAGGTGTTGATGAAGATTTGCTTACTTTCTGGAGCCGTGGTTTTAATGCTGGTACATGGTATGGAATGGAAGAAGGCGAATCGGGGCATAACACAACAGAAAATTATATTACCATTAATGATATTGATTGCAGTCGCCTTCCCACTACTCTTGGAGATTTTCAATCGACAATTGCACCATCGTCTTTCGCAGGGAAAACGTGGAAAGGTTTATACAGTACCGACTGGGATAATCCATCGAACTGGTTTCCTGTCGGAGTGCCAACCGCTTCTGATAATGTAATTATTCCAACTGCCGCTGTTACACCTTTCAGCCCAACTTTGCCAGCTTCAGCAACATGTAAAACAATACTTGTTCAGACAGGAGGAATTTTAAATGCAGCAAACAGCGGAGGAAATTTCACAATTACCGGGACCAATGAAGCCTGGTACATGGCAAACGGTGGAATATTCAATCCAAATACCAGTACAGTGATTTTCAACGGAACTTCAGGAACGGTAACAGTGATTGGAGAAACTAATTTTCATAATTTTACGGTTTCCACCGGAACTTTACTGCAGCCTTCACCCAGCAGCCGTATTGGTATATCAGGTGCATTAACCATGGAAGGTACACTGGATGCGGTTACAACCGATAATATTTTTGAGTTTAATGGTACCGATCAGAATGTTCCAAATCCCAACGGTTCGATACCCGGTTTTCACAACCTGGTTATCAGTGGTTCAGGTACAAAAACCTTTCCTGTGACACTTAACATCAGTGGCGATTTAACCAACAACGGAAATATCGATGCTGTAAGTAACAGTACTACAGTATATTTCGACAATACTCTGCATAGTCATGATCAAAATATATATGGTTCGAACAGCGTAACATTAAACAACCTTACCATAAACAATTTAAGTGGGTACAAAGTATATTGTCATGTACCACTTACCATTAACAATACACTGGAAATCGCGTCATCAGCGGTTTTTGATATGCATTCACATCCTCTTTCTGGCTCAGGCCTTTTGACCAGCGGTTCAGGATTACTGCAAACACAGGAACTCTCTTCAGAACCTGTTCCTGCGGGAAGAAACTGGAGTTTTACCGTTGAATACAATGCTTCTGATGAGCAATATTTAAGCGGTGGTAATTATACCAATTTAATTATCAACAATACCGTCGGTGTCACCATCGCTCAGGATGTGAGTGTTTCAGGTACATTAACCTTAACTGAAGGGCAGTTGAAATTAGGTGTTTATAATCTTGTTTTAGCAACAAATAATGCAATTGCCGGCTCTCCTTTCAGTTCTTCGAAAATGATTATTGCCGATAATTCGGGGGTGGTGCGGAAAAATTACACTTCAACAGGTTCCTACTTGTTTCCGGTTGGTAGTATCGCCAACACTGTCGGTTATTCTCCAGTAACTGTAAATATTACTTCAGGTAGTTTTGCCGGTGGTTATATCAATGTAAATCTGAAAGATGTAACCCACCCGGATGAACCTGATGATGCAAATTATACAAGTCGATACTGGGCTATCACTTCCAGCGGAATTACAGCACCTGTTTACAATGCTGATTTTACTTACGTTGATGCTGATATTAACGGAAATGAATTATTGTTTGAAGCAGCTAAATACAGCTCATCTGCCTGGACATATCCGGCAGGAGCAAGTGTTAATCCTGCCAGTAATTTAATCTCATTTACAGGACTGACTTCTTTTTCAGATTTTAAGGCTGCCGGAAGGTTGAGTGTTTCGGCTGCTGCAAGTCCGTCAACCATTTGTGGCGGGACATCGGCAATACTAACCGCAACAGCATCAGGAGGCAGTGCACCTTATAACTTTTCCTGGTCGCCCGGTGGATTTTCCGGAAATCCAATTTCTGTATCACCAGTCAATAAAACTACTTATACTGTTACCGTTACGGATAATAAAGGTAACACTGCAACAGGTAATGTAACAGTTTCTGTTGTTCCCCCTATTCCCGGGTTCAGCACATCGGTTACAAATACTACTTGTCCGACATCTTCCGACGGGGCAATTTCAATCAGCGGCATTCCCTCAGCGCTCACATTTACAAATGCCGATTTTGATTATGTTTCAAGCGGAAACAGCTTTCTTTCAGGCCGAAGCGCCTTTACCCTTGAAGGCTGGATTAAGGTCAACAAAGCCACCATCGGTTCGAGAATCGGACTTTTCGGCCAAAACGACGCGATTGAATTTGGTTTTATAAATAATTCTACAATTCAATGCTGGACTTCAGGCGGAGGATCGGCAAGTGTTTCGTTATCATTATATCCGGGAGATAACACCTGGCATCATATTGCCGCAGTTGGCAATGGCACAAACATTATTGTTTATATCGACGGCGTCCAGGCGGGGATTGGTGGTTCCACAACTTCAAATTACGGAACATCGACAGATTTTGTAAGGATAGGGGCTGCAGTTTTTGATCCTGTTTCTGTAACAACGGGTGGTTTTACCGGACAAATGCTTAAAGTTGGATTTTGGAATACTGCACTTTCCACCACAGATATCCTGAACCTTGCCTCTGGTTTTACTGCTTACTCTGGAAGTGAGACCGGTTTAATCGCAGGATACAACTTTTTTGAGGGTGCGGGAACATCGTTGGCTTCGCTGCCAGCGGGTAATAACGGGACTTTTGTTAACACGCCTGTCTGGACTGAGCCTTTTACGTATGCCTGGACTAAAACAGGTGATGCAGGTTATTCAGCATCAACAAAAAATATTTCGTCACTTACAACAGGTGAGTACAACCTGACAGTTTCAAACGGAATGTGTGCCGGGAACACGAGTTATACAGTTGGTTCAAACAACAATATACCATCGGTTTCAACAATTAACACCCCGGCCGATTTATGTGATGGCGAATCATTGAATCCAACCGGACCAACAGTCACTGACAATGGGTCAGCAATCATCACACAGGGATGGCAACTTGAAACTTCGGCAGGATCGGATTTATTCGCTAATCTCAGTGTTCCTTATACAGTTGCGGAATCTGATAACGGTAAAAAAATAAGATATTACGCCACAAACAGTTGCGGTACAACAACCAGCAACGAAGCAACGATTATAGTAAACGCATTACCTGGAACAATCATTTCATCAAACAACAGTCCGGTATGTTCGGGAAGTGATGCAACATTTACATTAAACGGAACCAGCGGAGCTACCGTAACTTACAATATTAATAGTGGTCTGAACACAACAATTACTTTAACAGGAGGAACTGCGACAATAAACGTTTCAGGCTCCACTGCCAACCAGACTTTAACATTGATTTCGATAACCGATGGAACCTGTTCGCAAGGTTTAGCCGTCAGTTCAACAGTTATAGTTAACCCGCTACCTGCAACCGGTGAAATTATATCTGATTAAAATGAGAATTAATGAATAACAATAAAATTTACAAAAATGAAAAAGACAATTACTTATCTAACAATCCTGACCGCCCTGGTTTTAATCAGTTTTAATTCCAATGCACAGGTAGGAACAACTCCTCTGGTAGGTTCTACACACCTTTACACGGTTGTTGCCGAAGATGATGCAAACAATACTTTGACATGGTCGGTAATTGAAGGAACTTCCGGAACCGATTATACAATTAATTCCGGTGCTTCTACCGAACAGGTTAGTATTACTTGGTTGACTGCCGGTACTTACACTCTGCAGTTTACCGAGGAAAATGCAACAGGATGTATAACCACAAAAACAATTTCAGTAACAGTGTCTGCCAATACATTTGATGTTTCTACAACTAATCCCGCAGCGGTTTGTAATGCTGCCGACGGTCAGGCCAATTATGTGGGCACTGATGCCACAACTTCGGTTACATTCACTGTTAATATGACTACAGGGACAACTTTTAGCCCCGATTGGGAAATAAAATTTAATTTGGCCCCCGGTGCAGCTACCCTTGCAAATGTCACTGAATCAGACGGTACTTTAACGGAAAATGCCGGAGTTTATACCCTGACAGCTATTCCAAGTACAAACGGGAACAAAACCATAACTATTACTATGGATGTAACCGGTAATATTTATACGGTTCAGAATGTGTTACTTACCATTACTTCGGCAAAGGAATTAACTTACAACACACCCGATGTTGACAGTAATGACTGGACAGCGACACAGACAATCAACGATATTCCAAATACTTCAACAATAACAACAGATTAAAATTCAAATATTTATAAACAATTAATTATTAACACTTTAAATTTTTATCATTATGAAAAAGTTAGTTTTATTTTTCGCAGTTGTTTGTTTAACAGCAATCAGCGTAAATGTACTGGCACAAAGTACTGGCACTGCACCTGCCCCCGGAGCAACACACAATTATTACATCACTCCCGGTAATGCAGGAAATACATTATTGTGGACTGTTACAAAAGGAAATTTAGCGACATCTGCTGGTACTGATGCTGTTATTTCTGATGATGCAGCAGCTGCAACCGATATTAAATGGAATGTAACATCAGCTGAAATTGGTACATGGTATTATGTACATGTGGTTGAAACTGGTGGAGGTTGTTCAAACGAAAAGGTATTACCTGTACAAATTACTGCAAGTCCGTTCTATCTGACATTGAACGCAGCAAATGCAACACAGTGTTATGATGATGCAGTGGTTGTTTCATTGGCAAATCCGTCCACTCCGAACTATTATCATGGAAAATCAACCATTGTATTTACTGTTACTCCTGCCGGATTTAGCTCTTCATACAGTGGTTATTCGTTCGATCTTAGTCTGGTTGTTCCAACGGGTTATGACTATACCACCACTCCAGTTGCTTTCTCAGCAAATGGTTCAATTTCAGGAGGTACAGTTACCGTAACTGATAACCTGCCTGTTACAATTACTTATACAGTGGATAATACCAATACTTATACAAATGCTGATGACGCTGATGCTGCTGATTACACTGCCACTGCATCAATTGCAAATGGCAAGGCAATCAACGGTGTTTCTGATAATAATACTGACGGAACTTACACCGACGATACTGCAGTTGCAAGGCCGCATACATCAGGCATTGGAACCAACTAATTCAATTTTTTACTGAATTGTAAGTATAATTGACCTGTTTGCAGAGATACATAAATCTGTCAAATTCAAAACAGATGTTTCAGTTATTCTGAACATTCAGTCACTTTTGATTAAATTAAATTTTTAGTTGAAAAAGGCATTTTTCATAATGATATTCTTCCTCCTGGCTGCCCTTTTCGGGGCAGCCCAGGAGGCTATTGTCGTTTACGAAGGTGCCACTACAAACCATTTTGTTGAAAATCATAAAGGCAGCAATTACAAATGGGATGTTTATATCAGTTTTAGTCCTGATATTAAAGCCCCTCCCGACGATTATCAATTTATTACCTCCGGCGAGACAAATACAGTTCAGGTACAATGGAACAATTCCGGCACTTATTATTTAAAAGTCACTGAAGCTGACCTGAAAGGCTGTGAAAACCTGAAAGTTTTACCGGTAATGGTTACCCCGGCCAACCGATCAATTGGTTTTCTTACATTATCAGGTAATTCGTGTTATTCTGAAACCGGAAATGGATTCAGCCTGCCGCTGTCGATTACAGGAGACAATGGCAAACCAATGGAAACAGCTTATTTCCCTGTTTTGGTTGAGATTAAAGTGGACAATCAGAATTATACGCAACTGGTTCAATTCGATAACCAGGTCATTCAGATAAATGACGACTGGGTAAATGCTGATCCGCAGAAAGTAACTGTTGCTCAGGTTGAAATTGTTGATGCAAAGGATGTACAAAATAATGACATTCCTCCCGATTCTGCAACCAAAACCTACAAAAGGACAATCAATGCTTTGTCTGAAATTAAGTTTGTTACTTCACCCGCCGTTGTAAAACAAGGCGATCAGTTTATTCACGAGGTGCAAATGATTACCGGAAATCAGGAAAATGCAGTTTACGAATGGAGTGTTGATCCGGTTAACGGTACTTCAACTGATTTAAGCAGTTTCAGGGGGAATACAGCAACTATTACCTGGAATGGAGAACCAGGGAATTACTTGCTGAAAGTTTATGTTACCGATGGAAACGGTTGTGCTTCGGAACAAATCAGTCAATCCGTTGAAATCATTGAAAATAATCCGCCTGCCCCGTTTGAAGTTTATGCCGGACCTGATACCATTATTGGCAGTTGTCAGTTGTACAAATTTTCTAAGGTGACTCCCGCTGACAATTCTTACATTTATTCGTGGGAACCTGCGATTTATCTTAGCAATCCGGATATTCCGGACCCGGTTTTCACTCCGGGAGAAACCACTTCTTACGTACTTTCGGTCACATCTCCGGAAGGAATTACTGTAAAAGATACAGTTACAATAACGGTTCAGGATGTAATTGCAGATGCAGGCGAAGATATGTTTATGATGCCTGATGCCACTGCAATTCTTAATGGTTCGGCCAGTTCGGGAAAAAATATTACTTACCAGTGGGCTACTGCTGCCGGGAAAATTGAAAGCGGGGCAAATACTGCCAATCCGGTGATCAGTGGTTTTGGTGATTATTATCTTACAGTAACCGATGAATTTGGCTGTACCGACAAGGACACTGTGAAAGTAACCATGCTGACTCAGGCTCCTGTGGCGGTTGACGATTTCGATACAACTTCGTACCAGAGGGAGACAATCATCAATGTTCTTGCAAACGACACCGATCCTCAGAACAATTTAGATGCATCAACACTGTCAATTTCAAATCCGCCGTTCAACGGAACTGCTTATGTCGATTTTGACACTCATTTGGTCCATTACAGACCAAACAATAATTTTCAGGGTACTGATATTTTTGAATACAGAATTTGCAATAAACAAAGCTTGTGTGATAATGCTACTGTAAATGTTCTTGTTACTGATTTTAATTTTCTTATTCCCAATGCATTCTCTCCAAACGGAGATGGAATAAACGATTATTTTGAAATACTTGGAATCGAATATTATGAAAATAATAAAATAACCATTATTAACCGCTGGGGAAATAAGGTTTATGAGGCAAGTGGTTATGGAATAAGTACCAATCCTGTTTTCTGGGATGGTAAACCAAATACCGGATTTGGTTCAGGTAATAATGATTTACCTACAGGAACATATTATTATATACTTGATTTAGGTAACGGTCAACAACCCATTTCAGGTTCAATTTATATAGACAGATAAGGGATGAAGGGATTTAAGACTTTGATATTACTTTTTCTGATTCTGGTTTTTTTAACCGGAAGCAGGGTTTTTGCCCAACAGGACCCGATGTACACACAATATATGGATAATCTGTTGATTGTAAATCCGGGATATGCTGGCGCTAATGACCCTGGAAATGTATTGCTTATAACACGCAACCAATGGGTTTCAATTCCTGATGCTCCTGTAACACATTCATTTTCATACAATACAAGGTTAAAACAACAAAATTTCGGACTGGGATTCTCGGTATTGTATGATAAAATTGGTCCTCAAAAGCAAACAGGAGTATATTTTGATTATTCTTATTTTCTAAAAATAAACGACAATTTCAGATTAGGAATGGGACTTAAAGGAGGTATCAGTTTTTATCGTGCTGAACTTACCGATTTGATTACCATCGATCCGGACCCGATTTATGCACAGGATATTTTCAAAAACTTCTTACCTA
Source organism: Draconibacterium sp. (assembly GCA_037442685.1). Taxonomy (GTDB): domain Bacteria; phylum Bacteroidota; class Bacteroidia; order Bacteroidales; family Prolixibacteraceae; genus Draconibacterium. The sequence goes on from JBBIPU010000024.1 coordinate 10,600, forward strand.
ACATAGGGGTAGGTTTGTATCTCTGCTCAAATGAATCTTATCTTGGCCTTTCAGTACCAAAACTTATCGAAAATGTTATTACAAGAGAAGATTACCAGACTGAATACGTAAATAAGGAGCAAATACATGTTTATCTGGTCGGAGGATATAATTTTAAACTGAGTGAGGATTTCAGACTAAAAACAAGCGCCATGTTAAGGTATGTAAAAAATGCTCCCATCTCAGTGCAGGCAACAGCGCTTGCCGGATTCCGCGAAAGGTTCTGGTTAGGCGGAATGGTAAGGTTTGGCGATGCATTGGGAATTGTTGCCCAGTTTAAAGTAACACCTAAAATGCTGATCGGTTATTCTTATGATATTACAACTTCTGAGTTAAATGTGTTCAGCAATGGAACTCACGAAATTATGTTCAGTTATAACGTAAATATTTTTAACTGACCAAAAAAAGGTGACCAAATGGTCCCTCCTTCCATAAAATTTTTAATCCACCATTATTTTCCGCGAAAAAGTACTTCCTTCACAGTTCACCTGAATCAAATACAATCCCGGTGTGAAACTGCCAATATTAAGTTTTGTTTCGTTTCTGAAAACGTCTTTGCTTTGCATCATTAATTTTCCGGTGATTGAATAAATCCGTATTTCGTTAATTGCATTTTCAGCCTGAATATTTATTTCATCACTGGCAGGATTGGGATAGATTCTTATTTCGCCTGTATTCTGAATTTCTGCATTATTCTCTGTAACAACCTGAGGATCGTCAAATTTTCTGGTTGAATATAACCTGTACTCACCGGGAGCCAGTGGAATGTTCTGATTTGATGTGGTTATCTCAATCGAGTCGCGGCTGAAAAACTCGTACCATTTCCCTGTTTTCTGAAAAGTTACGCTGGCTGTTTTTTCGCTTATGTCGAAATTTCCAACCGAAAGAACATGGTTATCGCCATTGTTGAGCCTGTACCATTTCACTGCACTGGTTAAACTGTAGTCGAAACTTTCAGGAATGAATTCTTCATATTTTTGTTTAAGCTCATTCAGTTTTGCCATAACATGGAAAAGCGCCACGCGATCGGGATTGTTCAGGTATTGCCAGTACGAAGGTTTTGGCGATAAGCGGCAATTGCTGTTTATTGAACCATCTTCGCAACGGTTAATGGATTGATCATAACCACGTTCGCCAAATTGCCAGATCATTTTTGGCCCCGGTAGCGGGATATGAAAAAGAGAATTCAATTCTATTCGTTTCAGTGCAGTAGTCTGATTTTTTATGTTGTAACTGTCCGTGCTCAATCCGCTTTGTTTAATGGTGTACATAATCCTTTCCTCATCATGGCTTTCGGGATACGAAACAAGGTTTGGACTATTCCATCCCCTGTTTTTGTAAATTGCCCAGTTTAAATCCGAGCCGTCAACATTTCCGCGGGCACCTTCCTGGTAATTATAATACATATTTCCCCAAAGCATAATGCCATAATTTGCCAGAACAGTTTCTTCGGAATTGTCGGCAAGGTGTTCAAAAATTACAAGCGCCTTTGGATTTCGTTTCCATATTTCGCTGCTCATCCTTTCGAGGTTGGCAATCCGTGCGGCATCGTATTCGCTTCCCCAACTTGAAGTTGAATAAGGAGTATTTGAAAAACCCTTTGTAAAATCGTATCTGAATCCGTCAATTTTGTATTCTTTCATCCAGAATCCGGCCACACTATCAACCAATTCGCGGGTTGCAGCGCTTTCGTGATTAAAATCGTAACCCCATTGAAGGTTCGGATTCTGAAAATTGCTTTTCTGATTGTACCAGGGATTGTCGGGAGTAACAGCCCAGTTATCCATGTACATCTGAACAAAAGGACTCTGCCCGTAACTGTGGTTTAAAACCATGTCGATCACAACTGCAATCCCGCGCTTGTGGCATTCGTCGATCAATGCTTTGAGTTCGTTTTTAGGGCCGTAATACTTGTCGGGGGCAAAATAAAACGACGGGTTGTACCCCCAGCTGCTGTTCCCTTCAAATTCGTTCACCGGCATCAGTTCCAAAACATTTATCCTTAAATCTTCAAGGTAATCAAGCTTTTCGCGAACGGCTTTGTAAGAGTGTTCCGCCATAAAATCGCGTACAAGGAGCTCGTAAATCACCAGCTTATTTTTGTCAGAAGTCCTAAAATCGGTTACCTCCCAGTTAAATTTTTCCTGTCCGGGTTGAAGTATTGAAGCAATTCCTTCGGTTTTCCCGGTGGGGTAAGCAATCAGCCCCGGATAAGTTTCGGTTGAAATGTATGGATCATTCCAGGGATCCAGAATTTTTTCGGTGTAAGGATCGGCAATTTTTATTTTCCCATCGATGATGTATTGAAAAGCGTACTCTTTTCCAGGTTCGAGATTAGTGATTTCGAGCCAGAAATAATCGCCGTCTTTTTTCATCAGATAATCGTTCGATAATTTCCAGTCGTTAAAATCGCCGATCACAAAAACATTTTGTTTGTTAGGAGCCCATAAAACCAGAGCGGCTGAATTATTGGCGGGATAATTAACCCCCTTCCGGTAGGCGGCAGGTTTTGGCTCGTTTATCACTTCATTTCTTACAAATATTTGAACCGAATCGCGCGCAGAACCGACGTTTGTGGTTGCTTCTGCAATCAGCCAGTGATAACCGCCCGCGGTAAAAGTGGTTGAAGTTGAGATTGTGGTGCCGGTATTTTCTGTAAGTAAAGTTTCGTCTGAAAATAATTTTTGATTGGCATTTTCCGACGAAGTTGCAGAGATAGTTATTGTCTGATTCAAAGCTGTAATTGAATTGCCTGTTGGTTGTGTTATTTCAATAACAAGTCCTTCGGAATAAACTGTCACATAAAGATTATTTGTCTGTTGTTTTGAATCGGACGATCTGAAAACAAAAGCCATTTTTAATATTTTTTCGCCTGCTGAAACGGCATAATATTGCTTGATGTCAGGAGTGATTTCGAGTTCGTAAATACCACCTGCCTTATTGGTGAGTTTGGGCTGTTTGCTGTTGTCGCCCCAGTTACCGATAACATATTTCCAGTCGTCGTTGTTGGCACTTTTATCGGTAATCAGGCCGGTATGGGTGTAGAGTTCACCCGTATAATAGCCCAGCCTCGATTCTTTTGAAGAATCGAAGGTAATTTTTACTTTCTGTCCGGACACAGGGAGTTGAGGATCAGTCGTAATCTGTGCAATGCAAAACAGATTGACTGATAAAAAAATGAAAAGAAGGGCTATTTTTTGGTTCATGGTAATCCGATTAAAAACAAAGGGGCTGCCAGGTCAGTAAACCGGGCAACCCCAAATTATTCTAACTAAACTTATTGTTTTGTAATTTTGTATGTGAATTCGGTAAAATCCACTTCTATCTTGTATGTTCCGGCTACTTCAGGGGCAGGTATCTCTTTCGGGTCGGGTTTCGATTCATCGGACCGGTAAACGAGTTTACCAAAAATATTTGATCCGTTGTCATCGGTTCCCCATTGAGGAGCCCATGCCCCACTGTTGTTGGCCATAATCTTTATTCCACCGTTTCCGGTTGAAAGGGAAGTAACAAGTGAATATTTTCCCACGGCGTCTTTGGTAAATGCCAGCCCGCTGGTTGGAGTCCAGCCAATTGTTGTTGCTCCGCCAACCAGGTAAACCACATCAGGTACAGGATAAATCACGTACGTTAAATTGGTAATATCAGCTTCAACCCTGTAATCTCCTTCAACCGACGGAGAAGGAATTGCCGGCGGATCGGTAACATTTTCATTTGGTCTGTACACCAGAGTACCTCCCGAACTGGTTCCGCTTGAATTTGTTCCCCATTGTGGAGCCCACTGTTTCAAAGTCTGGATGAATTTAATGTACTTACTTGCCTTTAAATGGGCTGTAATACCATATAATCCGGGAGACATGTATGGTGCGGGAAGCGCATTCGCATTATCCCAACCCGGATCGGTGGCGTCGCCCAATAAATAAATCGGTGGCAATTTTGTAGAATATGGAATTACCTCAAAAGTTGAAACGCCTGACAATAAAGTATCTGCATTAGCGCTAACTGATGACTTTACCCTTACTTCAAGCGATACTTTTACTCCTGACGGATATTGCAGCATTGTTAAAATACTATTCAACTTGCCAACTGTAAGATTGTAAGTTAAGTCAGAAGTTGTTACAATTTCAGTTGGTTTTGAAAAGTTATTGCCTGTTTTGTCGAGCTGTAATGTGTAAGTTATTGCAGCTGGGAATCCATAATCTGCTACTGTCCAGTTATAAGTAAACAAAGTATTCCCCGCTTCTTCTTCAGTCAACAGGTAAGATCCTCCGTTCGGGGTACTCGAAAGAACAGGGCCATCACCATATTTTATTACAGGATCGAATTCTTCCTGCGTACAGGAAAATGCTGCAAGCAGAAGAACTAAACTGAATATCTGATTTATATTTTTCATTTCAGTAAATTTTATGTTTGATTAATAACCCGGCGTAGGTGTTAAATTTGGATTAGCTCCCAGATCGGATGCAGGAATAGGGAAAAGATTGTATTTTGCATCAACGGTTTTACCCTCTTTCACACCACCTTTCCATGCCCACAGATAATCGCCTCCGGTAAATTTTCCGAATCTGATCAGGTCAGTTCTGCGCGATGCTTCCCAATACAATTCACGGGCACGTTCATCGAGGATGAAACCAAGTGTCAGATCACTTTGGGTCATATTTCCAAAATTATCTCCATATGCTCTTTCCCTTAATGCATTGATGTATGTAAGCGCTGTTGCCGGATTTCCACCTGTTCCGCCTCTTAAAACAGCTTCAGCATACATCAGGTACGAATCGGCAAGCCGGAACATCGGATAATCTGTATCAGGATGCGTTTTGTCAGATCCGGGTACTCCTGTAGATGTAACATTTTTCCATTTGGTGATGGCATAACCATCAGTAAACTCGAACAGATTATTGATTTCAAGGTTCTGACCATCAGTGTAGAACATTCCACGACTATCGGAACTGAATTTCTCAATAGTGTAAGTGTAATCCGGGGTTCCGAGTTTCATTGTGATTTTGTATTTACCTGCTGACGCTATTTTAATATTATTATCGTTCTGGGTATCAAGAATTCCATCGGCATTTTTGTCTCCATAATTAATAGCCCAATCATCGTTAGCTCTGAATTTAATTTCACCGGCTTTCAGGTCAATTTCTATGACCCAGGTTTTTGTGGCGGCATCAAATTTCATTTTTGTATCCGAATCCCAGCCGGTCGGGGTTGCAGATCCGATTATGCCCCAGTTGGTTTTTACTACTGTGTATGTATAATCATTCAGATTGACATTAATTTTGTAATAACCCGCATCAGCAGCTGATATATTTGAACCGTTTTGATCCAAAGTTCCGTCGTTTCCGTTATCTCCCCAGTTTAAATCCCAGTTTGGTCCCTGCGTAAACTTAAACTGACCTGCGCCGGCAAAATATACGTATCCCTCGTAATTTTTATCAGAATTCACAGAAGCAAGATTTGGCGCATCGGCAGGCGTCCAGTCACTTCCGTAACCTGCTGCTCCCTGATAACCTCCGGGTACAAATATTACAGGATATTCTGCAGTTTTTGCAGCGCTTTTCAGTTTTGGAGCCAAGGTAGTAAGATCGAGGAATTTACCAACAAATTCCTTGGTTACGCGTAATCCGCTCCAACCACCGTCGATACCGAAGTCGGCAGGTGCCATTTTTCCACCAACCGGTGCATGTACAAGGAAAGTAGTGCCTCCCCAGGTTCTGGTGTTAATCCCATCCTGAGTTATCGGGAAAATGATTTCGTTCGATTTGTTATTGTCTGCCAAAAACAGGTTGGCATATTTTGGTTCGAGCGTGTAACCACTTGCATTGATTTTATTACAATAAGTGATACACTCGGTGTACTTTGGCTGGTTGATGTAAACCTCGGAATTCAGGTATAATTTTGCAAGCAACATCCAGACCGCTGCTTTGTCGGCTCTACCGTATTCATTTGTTCTTGGATCGGCAAGCAGGGGCTCAATGGCAAGCAATTCAGATTCGACATATTTATACAAATCGGCCCTTGAAATCTGTTTCGGGAAGAAAGCGCCAACCTGGTCTTGTTCAGTTACAAACGGGACGCTCCCGAACATGTCGATTGCATGGTAGTAACTCAAAGCACGCAGAAACCTTGCTTCTGCACGATACATTTCAATGTTTGTCTTGTCAGTACCTTGAATTCCACGGCTGCTCAGTTTTTCGTCGGTTGTTTCGCGGATGAATTCGTTACAAAGCGAAATCTGATAGAAGACACGATAATACAGGTTGGTGATGAAACCGTCGGTGGAAGTCCAGTCCATATCGTGGAAGTCCCTTAAAGTCTGGTCATTCCATCCGATTACCGCTTCGTCGGTTGGCAATTCCTGCCCGTACCAAAGTGCACGCAGGTACTGTCCGAATCCTTCATCCAAACCACTGAGGTCGTTGTTTCCATGCGGTCCTTGCTGACCACTCACTGCCAGTCCGGCATAAAGTTTAGCTAATACATTGATGTAATTAGCCGGATTTTCATATACCACTTCGGAAGTAACAACATCCTTATCAATCGGAACCGTGTTCAGATCTTTGGTACATGAACTAAATGCAAATGTTATTACAAGTGCAATTATGCTTATTAATTTAAATCTTTTCATTGTCATGATCACTTGTTTTTTCGATTAAAAACCAACATTTATGCCCATCATGAATATACGCGGACGAGGATAAATATTATTATCTATTCCGTTGCTTACCTCAGGATCCAATCCTTTGTAATCGGTAATCACGAAAACATTCTGGGCTGAAAAATACAGCCTGATGTTCATCTTGTCATTATTTGAATTCTGGAAGGTATAACCCAGATTTATATTATCCATCCGCAGGAAAGAACCTTCTTTTATATAATAATCCGAGAAATATTGCGGATTCTGGAACCTGGTTACCAGGGCATTTGAGGAAACATTATTCATATAACCGCTTGACCAGTACAAATTGTTTAAAGTTCCAGTGCTCGACCAGTTATTGTTATAAACATAGTTTCCAAGATTAATTCTTCCGTTAAAACCGAAATCCCATTTTTTCCAGGTCAGTTTTGTATTGAAACCCATGTAAACATCGGGTGCGGCCTTTTTATAATGATACCTGTCATCATTGGTTATCTGTCCGTCGCCATTCCTGTCAACATATAAACCTTCAATTGGTTTCTGGTTCGCATCGTAAACCTGCTCGTAAACAAAGAAAGAATTTGGCGGATAACCAACCGAGTGAATCTGGATCTGATTGCCTACTGCTCCTGAAATACCGCCGGTATATACACCCAGGTATTTTGGATCGTCGGTGGCAGTAAGTTTAGTAATCTTTGTTTTTGAATAGGTAGTATTGAAACCAATTTCCCAGTTCAGGTCGGGTTTTGAAATTGCTATTGCCTGAATCGAAAACTCAACACCCTGGTTTTCCAGATTCCCGACATTGGTTAAAATCTGGTTGGTTAAATTGGTACCTGCCGGAACAGGAATGAAATTGATAAGATCTTTGGTCTTTCTTGAGTATAAATCAATTGCACCGGTTATACGGTTATCAATAAAACCATAATCGAGCCCGATATTTGCGGTTGTTGTTTCTTCCCATTTTATATTGGCATCGTAACCTTCAGGTCTGTAAGTTTTGTAAAACGTATTGCCAAACTGATACTGAGCATTTGACTGACTTAAAGTGTAACGAGGTAAATAAGGATAATCGTTGGTACCGATATTTTGCTGACCGGTAATACCATAACCCAACCGTAATTTCAGGTCAGAAACCGATTTAACGTCTTTCATAAAAGGCTCGTCTTTAATCTGCCATGCCAGTGCTGCTGATGGAAAAGTTCCCCAGCGTGTATCGGGCGAGAATCTCGATGTTCCGTCCTGACGGACAGTAACAGTAAGAAGGTATCTTTCGAGTAAAGTGTAATTTAAACGGCCAAAGAACGAAACAAGGTACGATTCGGTGGGGTCCCAGTTTTTGGGTGTTAATATTTCTGAACCAGAACCGTTTGTTGCATACTCGTAATTTTCTCTCCAGAAATGCTGCCATGAATAACCACCCATGATGTCGATCTTGCTTTTTATCGATTCAATGTCTTTAACATAGTTCAAATAAAAATCGAGCAGGGTATTTTTCTTATCCTGTGTGTATTCCCTGAAATAACCTCCGCCGTTACCAAACGTCCAGGGTGCATCCATCGGTTCGACAACTGTTCCCTTGCTATGCGAAACATCATAACCAAGATTTAATGTGGCATTTAATTCAGGAAGGAAATGAAATCTGTAATCGGTCTGTAAGTTTCCAATACTTCTTTGTACATGCGAAACATCGTCGTGCATGGTAAGTTGGGCTACAGGATTGTTGGGTGCAAGTGTATTAGGATCGCCATTGGGCTGAAGCCATGTATAATAACCTCCGTATTTGCTTGACCCTGAATAAACTGGTTGTGTGGGATCAAAAGCAACAGCGCTGCCGATTGCTCCCTGATTGGCAAAATTAACTTTGTTTAGCATTCCTTTTACATTCAGATTGAATCGTAAATGGCTGTCGAAAAAAGACGGATTAAATCCTAAAGTAGCAGTGCCTCTCTCATTTTCCGATCCTGTGGTTTTAAGAATCCCATCTTCGTTAGTGTATCCCACTGATACCCGGAAAGGCATATCTTTGATATTTCCTGTGAGACCAATATTTTGATCTAAACTAAAAGCAGGTTCGTAAATTTCTTCCTGCCAGTCGGTATTTGCGCTTCCGAGAAGATGTGCAGCGTTTGAATTTTCGCCCAGCTCAGTTTTAATTGTTTGCCGGAATTCATCTGATGAAAGTACATCTACTTTGCCTGATTTCACACTTAAAGATGTATAACCGTTGTAGTTTACCTGCAAACCGGCACCTTTACGCCCTTTTTTGGTGGTAATGATAATTACACCATTTGATGCACGCGAACCGTAAATAGCTGTTGCCGAAGCATCTTTAAGCACTGTGAATGTTTCAATGTCGCTCGGATTCAGCGAATTCATCGGACTTCTCATCCCCGATATACCTTCATTGTCAACAGGAACGCCATCGATAACAACCAGCGGATCGTTACTTGCTGAAAGCGAAGAACCTCCCCTGATACGAATGGTTGCTCCTTCTCCCGGTGCACCGCCACCAGTTGTGATCTGTACTCCCGCAATTTTTCCAGTAACCAGTCCTACCGGTGAAGACATTGCAGAAATGTTAAAATCTTTAGAATTAACTGCTGTAACCGAACCGGTAGCATCTTGTTTCTTTACCTGTCCGTAACCTATTACCACAACTTCTTCCAGGTTTTCAACCGACTGAGCCAACTGCACATTTATTGCATTGTCGCCTCCAACAGTTATTTCCTGTGTTGTATAACCAATATACGAAAAAGCAAGAATCTGACCCGCTTCTGCATTAATGGTATATACCCCATCGAAATTGGTAATGGTTCCATTCGTAGTTCCTTTGACTACAATTGTAACACCCGGCAAAAGTTCACCACTTTTAGCATCGGTTACTTTTCCGGTAATTGTTTTTAGTTGAGCATACCCTGCTGTAAATGCAAATAATGCAACCAAAAACAAAAAAACTTTAAGGTTTTTACGAATAATCCTCATTTTTTAATGTTATTAGTTTGTAATAGTTCATTACGTTTGTTAAATAATTTAACTGTCTCATAATTGGCAAATAATCAACAATTTAAGTTTACTTCTATCTAACTTTACGCAAAAATCCGGCACGAATGTAAAAAAAATGTTAAGGAATTGTAATGAAATTTAAAGGGTTAATTACTGCAAACGTTTGCGGTTACGTTTGCAATAAACATGTTATATAACAGGTCTGTTCTGGTAGGTGTTTTAAAATATTTTTCATGGGTTTAGTTTTATACAAACACTGAAAAATTTTTTAAGTATCGGCAAAAAATAGCACACAGATTCTGTACCTCATAAATAAATAACTATAATCTTCATTGCAAATTCCTTCGACTTTTAACATAAATCCTGAAACAATAAATGAAACCAAATCCGCTGAAGGTGAACACCTGTCTTTTAAAAATCCTGTTCATTCTTTTGTTATTAATGAATTTGTATGCGGTGATTGATGTTTAATAATATCCTGTAATGACAGGTAAGATGTATATATTATTATTACTTTTATAAATACCAGAAACAATAAACAGGTAAACCGCAAATTGTTTTTGCTCAGGACAAAGAATGAAAAGCAGGCCAATTACTATAAAAGATATTGCCCGGGAGTTAAAGATTTCTCCCTCAACTGTTTCCAGGGCGTTGAAAAATCATCCTGATATCAGCGAGGAGACCAGGAGAGCGGTTAATGAACTGGCACGGAAATCAAATTATCAGCCCAATGCAGTTGCACTTAGCCTGAAACAAAGAAGAAGCAACACCATCGGGGTGATCATCCCCGAAATTGTACATTATTTCTTTTCTTCGGTAATCAGCGGGATCGAAGATGTTGCATACGATGCCGGTTTTAATGTGATCATTTGCCAATCGAACGAAAAATATGACCGTGAAGCGGTAAATGTCCGCACACTTTTAGCCAACAGGGTGGATGGAATTTTGGTGTCGATATCAAAAGAGACACAAAATTATGATCACTTATATAAAGTGCGCGAAAGTGAAGTTCCTCTGGTTTTTTACGACAGGGTGGTTCCGGGATTCGAAGCTGACCAGGTAATTATCGACGATTTGGAAGCAGCTTACCATGCCACTAAACATTTGATCGAAGGTGGGCGAAAGGAAATCGTCCATTTTGCCGGTCCGCAAAATCTACTGATCGGGCAGCTGCGATGTGAAGGATACATGAAAGCGATGCAGGAAGCAGGTCTGAAAGTGAAAGATGAGTGGATTGTTGAAGCCGATAATTTTGAAAAGGGGAGAATTGCCATTATCAAATTTCTGGAAGAAAAAATGTCGTTCGACGGAATTTTTGCGGTGAACGATCTCACAGCCATCGGTGCAATGCAAACCCTTCAGAAAAGAGGTATTAAAATCCCCGATGAAATTGCAATTGTTGGTTTTTCAGACGGGCGGTTATCAGGAATCACAGAGCCTGCTTTGACTTCGGTCGATCAGCACGGTTACGAAATGGGGACGATTGCCACTGAAATACTTTTAAAAAGAATCATGTCAGGTCAGCTTGAAATTCCATTCGAAAAAAGGGTGCTAAATGCAAATTTAATTGTCAGAGGATCATCCGGTTTTTAAAATTATCAAAAAAAAATTTTATTCTCCGCAAACGTTTGAAATCGGCTTTTTAACAGAAACAAGCTGGTTTTTAACCATTTGACAGTGTAAAATATTTTGATTTGAATAAAATTCTGTTTTATATTTGTTCTGGCAAATCAACAAAGTTCTTCTGTTTAATCCGCAAACTTCCGACTGCTGAAATAGGATTTCAGTTTTAATCAATTCTTTAAATACAGATGTCATGGCTAAAAAACCTATGCTTAGTTTTTGGCAAATCTGGAACATGAGTTTCGGGTTTTTGGGTATTCAGTTTGGATTTGCACTGCAAAATGCCAATGTTTCCAGGATATTTCAAACACTTGGAGGTGATGTTGACCGGTTGGCAGTTTATTGGCTGGCCGCACCTTTGACCGGATTAATCATTCAACCGATTGTTGGTCATTACAGCGATAAAACCTGGGGAAAATTAGGCAGGCGCCGGCCGTATTTTCTGGTTGGTGCAATTCTTGCTTCGCTGGCACTGCTGTTTATGCCTAATTCCCCGGCACTTTGGATTGCCATCGGGACGCTCTGGATAATGGATGCATCTATTAACATTTCAATGGAACCTTTCCGTGCTTTTGTAGGCGATAATCTTCCTTCTGAACAGCGTACCGGCGGATTTGCCATGCAAAGTTTTTTTATCGGGACCGGGGCAATTATTGCTTCTTTTCTGCCCTATGCGATGACCAACTGGTTTGGAATAGAGAATACAGCTCCAGAAGGAATCATTCCGGCTTCGGTGAAATGGTCGTTTTATATTGGAGGTATTGTTTTTGTCGGGGCAGTTTTGTGGACGGTTTTCAGTTCTAAGGAGTACTCTCCTGAAGAGATGAAAGCATTTGAGGCTGAAAAGTTAAAAACAAATGCTTCGGCAGGATTAAAATTCAAACCGGTATCTGAGTTACATAATGTTTTTCTGCGAAACGGCACTCTGTTTCTGATCGTCGGATTAGCCCTTGTTTACTTTGTTTTTAGACGTGGTCTGGAAAAGGAAATGTATATTTTGGGTGGAGGTCTGGCTGTATTTGGTGTCATCCAGTTTGTTACATTGCTGTTGTCGGGAATGGGCAAAACAAAAAACGGGTTGGTTGAAATTATCACCGACATGATCAATATGCCAAAAACCATGGGGCAAATGGCTGTTGTTCAGTTTTTTTCGTGGTTTGCACTTTTTGCCATGTGGATTTATACAACCGCAGCAGTAACCGGCCATATTTACGGTACCAGCGATACAACTTCGGCTTTGTATAACGAAGGAGCAAACTGGGTCGGGGTTTTGTTTGGAATATACAACGGTTTTGCAGCTGTTGTGGCTTTTGGCTTGCCGGTTTTGGCAAAACATACAAGCCGGAAAATTACACACTCTGTTTCACTGGTGATTGGAGGAATAGGTTTGTTATCGTTTTATTTTATTACCAATCCTGATCTGCTGCTGATTTCCATGATTGCCATCGGAATAGCCTGGGCAAGTATTTTATCGATGCCTTACGCAATACTTACAGGCTCGCTGCCTGCCCGGAAAATGGGCGTTTACATGGGAATTTTCAACTTTTTTATCGTAATTCCCCAAATTCTGGCTGCAAGCATTTTAGGATTTCTGATGCGCAGGTTTTTTGGTGGCGATGCAATCTGGGCCCTGGTTGCAGGGGGTATTTCCATGCTTATCGCTGCAATTTCTGTAATTTTTGTTGATGATGTTGACAATCCTGATAGAGAAATTAAGGAAAAGGAAAAATGAAGGATTATATTAAATATCACGAATGGCTGATAATTGAAGAAGGATTTAATCCCGAGCACAACCGGATATCTGAAAGTATTTTCAGTATCGGGAACGGGAAAATGGGGCAACGGGCCAATTTCGAAGAGAAATATTCAGGCGATTCGTTACGCGGATCGTATGTGGCCGGTATCTATTATCCCGACAAAACCCGGGTTGGGTGGTGGAAAAACGGTTACCCCGAATATTTTGCAAAAATCATCAATTCAACCAATTGGATCGGAATTAATATCACAGTCAATGGCGTTGAACTCGACCTGGCCAAATCAAAGATTCATTCTTTTGAACGTATTCTGGATATGCAGCATGGTTCGCTTTCGCGAAGTTTTGTTGCTGAATTGCCGAACGGAAACCAGGTTGAAGTTAAGATTCTACGTTTTGTAAGTGTTGATAACACAGCGGTTGGTGCAATCCGTTATTCAATAAAAGCGTTGAATTTCGACGGAGAGATCCGGGTCAGTCCATATCTCGACGGAGACGTTTTTAACGAAGACTCGAATTATGATGAAAAATTTTGGGTTGAAATTTCGAAAGAAATCAACGGAACCGAAGGTTGTCTGATCCTTGAAACGCTAAAGACAAAATTCAGAGTTTGTACCGCGATGAATTTTCAGGTTTACCAGAATAATTCTCCTGTGAATGAAACGGTTACCAATTCAACATCGGAAAAATATGTTGAAGCCTCTCAATCTGTCAAAGTAAAAGAGGGAGACATTGTAACCATCGAAAAATATGCTGCAGTTATTTCGACTCTCGATTTTTCAGAAGATCAACTTAGCGGAAAGGCAAAAGAAATTGCGAACAATGCTGAAAAAACGGGATTCGGATTGCTTTTTGAAAACCATAAAAAAGTCTGGTTGAAGAAATGGGAAACCAGCGATATTAAAATTGAAGGCGATGTGGCTGCCCAGCAGGGAATCAGGTTCAATATTTTTCAGTTAAACCAGACCTATTCGGGTGAAGATGAAAGGTTGAACATTGGTCCGAAAGGTTTTACAGGCGAAAAATATGGCGGGGTAACTTACTGGGACACAGAGGCGTACTGTTTACCATTTTACTTAAGCACCGCACCGGTAGAGGTATCGAAAAAGCTCTTGATTTACCGGCACCGGCATTTGAACAAGGCCATCGAAAATGCACGGAAACTTGGTTTTAACGGCGGTGCGGCTTTATATCCGATGGTAACCATAAATGGCGAAGAATGCCACAACGAGTGGGAAATCACATTCGAGGAGATTCACCGGAACGGTGCAATTGCTTACGCCATTTACAATTACGTTAATTATACGGGCGACAAGGAATATCTGGCTCCGTACGGATTTGAGGTTTTGCTTGGAATCAGCCGGTTCTGGAGCCAGCGTGTAAACTGGTCGGAGAAAAAGCAGAAATATGTGATGCTCGGTGTTACCGGTCCGAACGAGTACGAAAACAATGTAAACAATAATTTTCACACAAGTTACCTTGCCGTGTGGACACTGAAATACACGCTCGAGGTAATAAAATATCTGCAGAAAGAATTCCCTTATTTGTACGAGGAAATGATTTCGAAATGGAAATTCAACACTATTCAGGAGACAAAACGATGGAAAGACATAATTAAGAAAATGTATTTTCCGTTTGACGAGGCAAGAAATATTTATCTTCAGCAGGATGGTTTTGAAGATAAGGAATTAATCCCGGCTTTGGAACTGCCAAACAGCGAAAGGCCAATCAATCAGAAATGGTCGTGGGACAGGATATTGCGTTCGTGTTATATTAAACAAGCCGACACATTGCAAAGCATGTACTGGTTTGAAGAAGATTTTTCGGATGAAGAATTAAAGAGGCATTTCGATTTTTACGAGCCTTTGACAGTTCACGAATCTTCACTCTCTCCCTGCATCCATTCAATTCTGGCCGCAAAAATCGGGTACGAAAAAAAGTCGTACGAAATGTATTTGCGCACAGCACGGCTTGATTTGGATGATTACAACAACGACACTGAAGACGGACTGCATATTACAAGCATGGGCGGTACCTGGATGGCATTTGTAATGGGTTTTGGCGGATTACGGACCCGGTCGGGGAAACTGGTCATGAATCCTTTCCTGCCAAGGAAATGGAAATCGTACCAGTTCAGAATCGATTTCAGGGGAGCGCATCTCAGTTTAATGAAACAGAAAAATAAATTAACGGTTGTAAACTTTTCAGGGAAGGAAGTACCGCTTGAAATCTGGGGAGAATCATTTATTCTGGAAGGAAACACTACAAAAGAGTTTAAAAAATAACAAAATGAGAAAGTACATAATTACAATAATCGCCGGCTTACTATTTCTGGAATCATTTTCACAGAAAATTGAGCGGGTTGAACCGATGTTCTGGTGGGCAGGAATGAAATCTCCCGAACTGCAACTGATGATTTACGGGGAAAATATTTCCTTAAGTACAGTCTCTTTAAATTATCCGGGGGTAGTTCTCGAATCTGTCAGTAAAGTTCAAAGCCCCGATTATTTGTTTGTCGATTTACGTTTAGCTGAAAACGTACAACCAGGGAAATTTGAAATTCAGTTTTCGCGCGATAGCAAATTGGTTGCAAAATATAATTACGAACTGAAGGCACGTGTAAAGGACTCGGCAAAACGAAAAGGATTTAACAGTTCCGATGTCATATATTTAATAACTCCCGACAGGTTTGTGAACGGAAATCCTGATAACGACCGGGTTGAGGGGATGAAGGAAAAACCTGACCGCAACAATAAAGATGGCCGGCATGGTGGCGATATTCAGGGAATAATAAACAGCCTCGATTACTTGCAAAAAATGGGATTTACCGCTGTCTGGCTGAATCCTGTTCTGGAGAATAATATGACAAGTGTTTCATATCACGGTTATTCCACGACAGATTTTTATAAAGTCGATCCCCGGTTCGGGACAAACGAAGAATACAGAAAATTAAATGATGAACTTGATAAAAGGGGAATGAAACTGATTATGGATATGATATTTAATCACTGCGGTTCGGAACATTGGTGGATGAAAGATCTGCCAATGCCCGACTGGATTAATAATTATCCTGATATAAAATATACAACTCACCGCCGCACGGTAAACCAGGATCCACATGCTTCGGAAGCCGACCGGAAAGCAATGGTTGACGGCTGGTTCGTACCGACAATGCCCGATCTGAACCAGAGAAACCCGTTTATGGCCAAATACCTGATACAAAACAGCATCTGGTGGATTGAATATGTTGGTCTGGAGGGAATCAGGCAGGATACATGGCCTTACCCCGATAAAAATATGATGGCAGAGTGGACAAAAAGAGTTTTGGAAGAATATCCCGGTTTTAACATTGTCGGTGAAGAATGGAGCCTGAATCAGGCAATTGTTTCGTACTGGCAAAAAGGAAAAAACAATTCCGATGGGTATCGGTGTTATTTGCCTTCGTTAATGGATTTTCCGTTACAAAATGCAGTAAGTGAGGGATTAAGAAAAAAGCCGAATAATAACGATGGGTTGATTCAGATCTATGAATCATTGGCAAACGATTTTCTTTATCCCGATGCAAATAATCTTGTTATTTTCCCCGATAACCACGATATGATGCGCTTTTATGTTCAGGTTGGCGAAGATGTCAGTTTGCTGAAAATGGGGATTGTACTGTTTTTAACCACCCGTGGAATTCCACAGATTTATTACGGCACTGAAGTTTTAATGAAACATGACCAGATAAAAGACGATGGTAAAATAAGATCCGATTTTCCGGGAGGCTGGAAGAGCGATAAAGTAAATGCAATCACCGGCGAGGGCCTGACCACAGCGCAAAAAGAGATGCAGGAATACATCACGAAAATATTGAACTGGCGGAAATACAAAACAGTTATTCACAACGGTAATTTAATGCATTTTGTTCCTGAGGACGGTGTTTATACCTACTTCCGTTACAATAACGATGAAGCGGTGATGGTAATGCTGAATAATAACGACACTGAAAAAACAATTTCGGGGAACCGGTTTTCAGAAATTGCCAAAGGATACAAATCGGGGAAAGAAATTATTACATCGAAAGAAATAACTGATATTTCTGAAATAAAAATACCGGCTAAAACAGCCATGATTATTGAATTGCAGAAATAATCCGAAAAAAATGAAAAAAATTTACGTTTTTATGAACCTTTTATAAAAAACCTTGTTCTGATAGTACTACAAGAGCAAACATCAGATTTGCTCACCATGAATAATGGTTTGGTTTTTGGTTTAGTTTAGGTTTAGGTTGATTGAGAAAAGGCTGGTTGTTGAACCGGCCTTTCATCTTTTAAACAGTTGCTGAGTTTCGGATTTCAGGATCAGTTTCCGGGTGTAAAAAAAAAGGGACGCTCCCCAATTTAAAACATCCCTTTTTCAGAACAAAAATATTTTTATCGTTTCATTATTCCGTAGCAGATAATTTTCAGGATAATATCGACACTGCTTTCAAGGTTGACATTGCCATAAACTCCGGCCGTAAGCGGCATTTCCAGCCCTTTTATTGCTGTTGTTATTCCGATGGCTGCAAGATTAAAATCGTAAATTTCGAATTCGTTCTTTCTTACACCTTCAATCAGAATTCGCTTGATCATCCTGATTTCGTCCCTTTCGTAACGAAGTTTTATATCGTTGATAAAACCAACAGCGGTGACATCGTTTTCAATGGCATGGTAAAAATTAGCCAGGCTCCTGAATGTGGTAAGTTTTGTAAGTATGTAATCGCGCAGTTTATCAATCGGATCGGTATTCCGGTTAATCACAATTTCCAGTTCGTGGCCCAAAATATCAACCTCTTTCATTATCACTGCCTGGAATAAATCTTCCTTGCTTTCGAAATAATAATACAGCGAACTTTTTCCTTTACGGACGGCATTGGCAATGTCGTCGAGTGTTGTTTTTTTGAAACCGTATTTGCTGAAGATGTCGCGGGCAATTTTTAAAATATTCTCTCTGTTCAGGTCTTTTTTATAACCAGCCTCGTTTTTGGTCTGCATCTGATTTCCTAATTAGTATAGTTAAAACAGGAAACAAATATAATTATTTATTTTGGCCACAAAACTTTTTTGAACATTTTAACTGAACAGACGAGGACAAGAGGTAGATTTCTAAAACCCTTGTAAACATTTATTATATAAAGCATTACAATTCGAAACAGGATTATTCATCTTTTGCAGCCAACTGAAAATCAAGCTGTTTTTTTTCTAAGTTCGTTCTCCAGATTTTTACGGTTATTTCGTCACCCAACTGGTAAATTTTATGTGAGTGCCTACCGACAAGGCAATAATTTTTTTCGTCGAAAATATAGAAATCATCATCCAGTTCCCTGATCGGGATCATTCCTTCTATTTTATTTTCAAGTTCAACAAAAACACCCCACTCTGTAACACCTGAAATCGCACCTTTATAAATTTTCCCGATGTGATCCTGCATGAATTCCACCTGTTTGTATTTTACCGAAGCACGTTCTGCATTGGCAGCGCGTGTTTCCATTTCGGAAGAGTGCTTGCATAAATCCTCGTATTTCTGTTCGTTAGCCGATCGACCGTCGTTCAGGTATTTTTCAAGCAACCGGTGGGCCATCATATCGGGATAACGCCTGATTGGTGAAGTAAAATGCGAATAATATTCAAACGACAATCCGTAATGACCAATGTTCCGGGTTGAATAGGCTGCCTTTGCCATTGCCCTGATTGCAAGTGTTTCCACAAGATTTTGTTCTTTCTTTCCTTTTACGTCGTTCAGCAGATTATTGAGCGAAGTCGCAATTGACTTCGGGGTGGCCAGTTGAATTCCGTACCCGAAACGTTTTATAAAAGTGTTGAAATCGACCAGTTTGTCCGGATCGGGTTTATCGTGAATACGGTACACAAATGTTTTGGGTGTTTTATTTTTACCCGGTTTTCCAACAAACTCGGCAACCCTTTTATTTGCCAGCAACATAAATTCCTCAATCAGTTTATTCGAATCTTTTGCCTCCTTGAAATACACAGAAAGAGGTTTTCCTTTTTCGTCAATTTCGAATTTAATTTCCACCCTTTCAAACCCGATCGATCCGATTTTAAATCTTTTATCCCTTAATTTAATGGCAAGCTGGTTCAACGAAAGCATTTCTTCTGCCAAATCGCCTTCGCCGGTTTCGATTATGGTTTGAGCCTCTTCGTATGTAAACCGGCGATCAGAATGAATCACTGTTTTACCGAACCATTCGTTTACTATTTCTGCATTGTCGTTTAACTCAAAAATGGCTGAAAAACAGAGTTTATCTTCGTCGGGACGAAGAGAGCAGACACCGTTCGAAAGTCGCTCGGGAAGCATCGGCACAACACGATCGACAAGGTACACCGAAGTTGCCCTGTTCTGTGCCTCGTATTCTATTATCGAATTGGGTAAAACATAATGAGTTACATCGGCAATATGAACGCCGACCTCCCAATTTCCATTTTCAGGTTTTCGAATCGAAAGGGCATCGTCAAAATCCTTGGCATCGGCCGGATCGATCGTAAAGGTTACAACACCGCGCATATCGCGCCGATTTTTGATTTCTTCGGAAGAAATTTCAAGCGGAATTTTGTCTGCTGCTTTTTCAACATTTTCCGGGAATTTGTATGGTAATTCAAACTCGGCAAGAATTGCATGCATTTCGGTGTCAGTATTCCCTGCATCGCCCAGCACATCTTTTATTTCACCAATCGGACTCCGGGCATTGGAAGGCCATTCAATGATTTCGGCCACAGCTTTTTGCCCGTTTTTGGCGCCCTTCAATTTTTCGAGAGGGATAAAAATATCGAATCCGGCTTTACCTGAAGGAATAAGGAATGCAAAATTTCTGGAAATCTGAACAGTGCCGACAAACACTGATTTTGCCCTTTCAAGAATCTCGAGGATTTCTCCTTCCAGATCATGTTTCTTGCGTGTGGCAAACAATCTTACGCGTACTTTGTCGCCTGCCATTGCATGGTTGAGGTTACGCGAAGAAATAAGCACCGGTCTTTCTGCCTCGTCGCTGTTCACGTAGGCAAAACCCTGCGATTTTAAATCGACAATCCCTACAACAGTTCCCGATTTTACTTTTAACCTGTACTTGCCACGTGCAATTTGTTCAAGGTAACCATCGTCGTACATTTCCTGCAAAACGGTGTTAATCAGTTTACGGGTTTCCATGTCCCGTATCCCCAGCAGGTTCGATATTTGCTTGTAATTGACCGTCTTGCCCGGGTCGCCGTAAAGTAGTGTTATAATTGAATTTTTGAGTTTCTTTTTATTAAAAGTTTCGGGTTTCAGATTTTTAAAATCACCTTTTTTCTTTCTTTTCTTCGACATAATGCAGATATTTTATTTCTGAACAATTTAACTATTTATTTTGAACATAAACTTTTTATACTGATGATTTTATTAATAACCGCACAATTTAAACTGAACTTTTACTTCGCCTGAATCAGCGGGTGGAAGGGTGAAATTTGATTGAATTTTATATGAAAAGCATGCTCAACTGTACACCATTTTATTTAACAGAGCAGAACTTTTAAAGTTTGAAGGAATTTGTATGTTTGTAGTCCGTAAAAAAGAATGAAAATCGAAGGGAAAATACCGTTAATTTTTGTACTGGTGCTTGCCTGGATTGTAATTGTTTCGTCGTGTGCAAATCCCGGAATGCCTGTGGGGGGCCCGAAAGATACAATTCCGCCCGTTTTGCTCAGGACCGATCCGGCTTACAAATCGCTGAATTTCGAAGGCGACAATGTAAGACTGACTTTTAACGAGTACCTGACAACCGATGAAATATCAGAAGAACTGGTTGTTTCCCCACCGATGATTAAAAAACCTACCATACGGACAAAATCAAAAACTCTGATTATTGAGTTCAAGGAGGACCTGAAAGACAGTACAACCTACTCCCTTGATTTTAAAAACTCGATAACCGATAACAACGAGAAGAATGCACTCGAAAACTTCAGGTTTTCTTTTAGTACCGGTCCGGTTTACGATTCATTGAGGGTAGCAGGCAGATTAATGAAATCGTTTAACCTCGAACCTGTTGACAAAGGGCTGATTATGTTGCATCGAAATTTGCACGATTCGGCGGTTTATTCAGAAAAACCCGAATATATTGCGAAAACCAACAAAGAGGGAGTCTTTCTGATCGACAATATTGCCCCGGGAAAATACCATCTTTTTTCCGTGATCGACGGCAATAACAATTTGCGTTACGATGAAGGCGCCGAAGAAATTGCTTACGAAGATTCGCTCATTATTCCAACCGCAAAATTTGTTGCACGACCTGACACACTTACAAACGGACTTGATACTATTGTGATTTTTGGTCATACCGATTTTTATCCCGAACCTGTAAATCTCAGGTTGTTCACTGAGGATTTGTTCGACCAGTATCTGAAAACATCAACCAGGGATACACGTTACAAATGCACATTTGTTTTCAACGAATCGGTCACTGATTCTTTTCGCCTGAATCTGGTTGGCAACGATACAAAAAACTGGTATCAGACTGAATACTACCAGAATAATGATTCACTGATCATCTGGATTGCCGATACCACTGTGGCAAAACACGATTCTCTGTCGATGGAAGTTTGTTATCTTCAGATGGATTCTTTAAAACAGGTTAATTTGCAGAGAGATACAGTGGAAATGAATTTTATTGAAAAAGAAGAGGGGAAATCGGCAAAGAAGAAAAAATCAAAGGATGAGAATATCAAAGAACCGATTCCGGTTGAACAGTTTAACTGGCAAAACGATCTTGGGGGAACTACTGTCGAGTTAAACCGGAACTTTGGCATAACTGCCCCTGAACCTATTTTTTCTTTCGACAGTACTAAGATTATCCTCTACCTTGAAGAAGATTCGCTTAAAAAACCCCTGAATTTTAAGTTTGCAAAAGATACAGCCGAATACCGGAAATACAACATTTCGTACAAGTGGGAACCCGGGGCAAATTATGTTTTGGAAATCGACTCTGCCGCTGCAAAGAATATTTATGGAATTACGAGCAGGAAATCGAAAACCAAATTTAATTCGCGCAACGAAGATTATTACGGAACTGTGAGTTTAAGCCTGACTGGGGTTGGAGGGCCTGTTATTGTTCAGTTGCTTACCAATAACGAAAGTGAAAAAGTGCTTGAGGAAAAAACAACAAACAAAAATGACAGGATTACTTTTGATTATCTGAAACCTGAAAAATACAGGGTAAAGATAATTTACGACCATAACGGGAACGGGAAATGGGACACGGGCAGTTACCAGGATAAAATTCAGCCTGAAGGTGTTTCTTACATTAACGAAGTTATTAAAGTAAAATCGAACTGGGAAAAGGAATTCAGCTGGGATGTTAAACCCAATCCCGCATTTGTGAAAAAAATACGTGACATTGAAGAGGAGGAAAAACAGCGGAAGGAGGCTGAAGAAAAGGCCAGGAAAGAAAAGGGAAAGGGCGAAAATCCGGAACAGATGCAGAATTTTTTACAGGGTGGCGGAACGGGAATAATGCAGCAATAAATACCTGAAAGCTGTAAAAATTAGTTATCTTTCGAAATAAATCAAAATCTTATGGCAAGTGTTAAAGACTTAAAAAAGGACATCGACATGCTGATGTCGCTGGTGTTGGAAGATTGTTTTTCGGTATTGGAATATAACGAAAAAGCAGATGCCGAGGCTGTGTTGAAAATTGCAGGAGATGTAATTCGGAAACACCATGAACTGCGTATCAGGGCTAATCATCCCGACGGAAAAGACAATCGGGTTTTGGTGAGAAATTTTTACAGTACCTTAATTTCGGATACATTGAAAGAGGCCGACATTGCCCTGGAAAGGCTTTCGGCAGAAGTAAAAAAGGTGGCCTGAATTATCAGATTCTTTATATTCCTTTTCAGCAGTTAAATTTTAATAAAACCAGGTCTGGCATTTACACCGAAGGCAGCAGCAACAGTTTATTAAATAAAGTTATGTAATTACCCAACCAGCCTGATTCTTTTGTTTCAGGATAAAAGATTATTAATTTTGCAGCGTTATTTATAATGACTTTGAATTTTAATGTGATGCTAAATCACTTTTTTTATTTATAAATCTGAAACAGATTCAATTGTAATGAGCGAGCTGGAAAATATAGATCTGAAAAGTAAAAACCGGAGAAACAACATAATTGTACTTATTCTTTCAGTTATCCTGGTAATAATGATCGTGTTGTTTTTTATGCAGAGAAAAGAACATGGATTGATTGTCGGGAATATCAGGGCTGAAAAAGATTCGATTCAATACGAACTTACACAAATGGTTGCTCATTATGATATGCTTAAAACCGAAAACGACACGATAAACCAGCAATTGATTCTGGCTCAGTCAAAAGTAAAAGATTTGCTGATTGAAGTGGAACAGACGAAAAGGGTGAGTTACGAAAAAATAAATGATTACCAGAAACAGGTAACCACAATGCGCGGAATCATGCGCGATTTTGTGATGCAGATCGACTCGCTTAACAAACGAAACGAGCAATTGATGGTTGAAAACACTCAGGTGAAAGAGCAGTATAAACAGTCGGAACTGAAAAACGAACAATTAACCCAGGATAAAGAAAAACTGCAGAAAAATCTTCAGCGTGCCGCGCAGCTTGAAGCCCGCGAGCTGATTGCCGAAGGTTTGAATTCGCGGAACAAGGAAACCAAATTTGCCAAACGCACCGAAATGATCAGGGTCAGCTTTGTTTTAAGCAGCAATGTCGCCGCCAAACGCGGACCGAAAAATATTTATATACGTATTATGCGCCCCGACCAGCTTTTAATGACCAAGTCGGCCAATGATTTATTCCAGTTCGAAGACCTTAAAATTCCATTCTCGGCAATGCGCGAGGTGAACTACGAAGGACAGGAATTGCCTGTAAATATTTTCTGGGATAATAAGGGTGAACAGGAGTTAATGGTTGGCACCTACACCATCGACATTTTTGCCGACGGCAACAATATCGGGACCACAACAATCGAGTTTAAATAGTCCGGCG
>JBBIPU010000025.1:0-23913 GCA_037442685.1 Draconibacterium sp.
ATTGGAGTAATGTATTAGTCCAATCTTCGAATTCTCGATTGTACTTAACATTACTCTCCATCGGCATTATACCAGATGACCTTTGGACTACATTATTATTCAATTTGGCATAACCTGTCAAAAACTTTATTTTCCAAAGGAAGCGCTGAGTCAGGACAGGTTGAGGCAGCAAATTTTAACAGGTTTTGATTTGCTTTCCCGACTATTTGAAGTTCCTGACATTACTGAGAGTGAAAAAATATAATTAAATTTCAGCCATTAATTAACCAGGGAAAAATTTCTCTTTCCTCAGAAAAATTGAACCAGATGAAGAAAATAATCGCAGTAGTTTTAATTGCTTTGACCGGATTTTCGTGTTCGCAGAAAAACTGGGAACAAAGTCAGTCGGGAGTAACTGTTTACCCAACTCAGCCAGGTGAAAAAGGTGCACGGGCAGTTAGAATTATTCCTGTAAACGATGAAATAATCAGGGTAACCGCTTCGGCGACAAAAAATTTTCAAAACGATACAAGTTTAACCGTCATTCCTTCCGAATCGAAAATCAGTTTTAATGTAAACGAACAGAATGATGTAATTCAGGTTTCAACAGGAAAAACCATTGCAGAAATTTCTAAAACAACAGGAGCTGTCAGATTTTTAGACGGCGAGGGAAAAGAAATTCTTGCCGGAAAGCCTGGAAGCACCACTTTCGATCCGATGGAAATCGATGGCGTAAAAGGCTACCAGTTGCACCAGTCTTTCAGGTCGTCGGAAGATGAAGGGATTTACGGTCTCGGGCAACATCAGGCCGACGAAATGAACCACCGTGGAAAAAACGAAGAGTTATTTCAGTACAACACAAAAGTGTCGGTTCCGTTCATCATTTCAACAAAAAACTATGGAATACTTTGGGATAATTATTCGCTTTCGCGGTATGGCGATCCCCGGCCTTACGGACAGATCAGCCAGTTTAACCTGTTTGATAAAAAAGGTGAAGCCGGAGGTTTAACTGCTACATACATCGATAATATTGAAAACAACCATGTTTTTGTTGAAAAGACCGAACCGACTATCGATTACGAAAATCTTGAAACTATTAAAAATTTTCCGAAAGACTTCAATTTCAACAGGGCCCGGATTACCTGGGAAGGGGATATTCAGCCCAAAGAATCGGGTGTTTTTCACTTTTTGCTTTATTATGCCGGGTACACAAAAATATGGATCGATGGACAGCTTTATGCAGATAAATGGCGTACTGCGTGGAATCCGTCGGTGGCAAAATTTGAAATCGACATGAAAGAAGGACAAAAATACCACCTGAAACTTGAATGGATACCTGATGGTGGTGTTTCATACATCGGTCTGAAAGCTCTTACCCCTGTTAATCCTGAAGATCAGAACGATATTGCTTTTTATTCAGAAATGGGCAACCAGGTTGATTACTATTTTATGAAAGGAAATTCGATGGACGACGTAATCAGCCGCTACCGTACACTCACCGGAAAAGCGCAGGTAATGCCCAAATGGGCAATGGGTTTCTGGCAAAGTCGCGAACGTTACAAAACACAGGACGAACTGGTGAACACACTTCTCGAATTCCGCAAACGCCACATCCCGATTGACAATATTGTAATGGATTGGTCGTATTGGAAAGTTGACCAGTGGGGCAGTCACGAATTCGATCCATCCCGCTTTCCCAACCCTGACGGGATGATTAAAACTGTGCACGACAACAATGCCCGTATTCTCATTTCAGTCTGGCCTAAATTTTACCTCGGCACCGAACATTACAAAGAATTTGACGAACACGGCTGGATTTACAAACAAGCTATTAACGACTCTATCCGCGACTGGATTTACCCCGGTTACATCGGATCGTTTTACGATGCTTACAGTGCCGGAGCCAGAAAACTATTCTGGAAACAGATTGATGAACATTTATATTCAAAAGGAATAGATGCATGGTGGCTGGATGCCACCGAACCTGACATTCTTTCGAATGCCAGTATTGAATACCGCAAAAAACTGATGAACCCAACAGCATCAGGGCCATCGACCAAATATTTTAACGCATTTGCAATGATGAACGCCAAAGGAATTTACGAAGGACAACGCGAAAAAAATCCGGTTGACCGCGTGTTTATCCTCACCCGTTCAGGTTTTGCCGGAATGCAACGCTACGGCACAACCACATGGAGTGGCGATATCGGAACCTGTTGGGAAGATTTCAAATCGCAGATTCCGGCAGGTATAAACTTCTCAATGTCGGGCCTGCCGTACTGGACCATGGACATTGGCGGATTCTGTGTACAAAAACGTTTTGAACGAGCCAAAGAAGGCAGTGCAGATATGGATGAATGGCGCGAACTGAATACCCGCTGGTACCAGTTTGGTACTTTTGCCCCGTTGTTCAGGGTACACGGGCAGTTCCCTTTCCGCGAAGTGTTTAACCTGGCTCCCGAAAATCATCCGGCTTACCAGACTATGCTTTATTACAACAAACTCCGTTACAGGCTGATGCCTTACATTTACAGTATCACAGGCGCCGTTTATCACAACGATTACACAATCATGCGAGGGTTGGCCATGGATTTTCCTAGTGATGTTAAAGTAAGAAATATTGCTGACCAGTACATGTTTGGGCCCGCCCTCATGATTTGCCCTGTTTATCAATACAAAGAACGTCAGCGCGATGTTTATTTTCCCGATCAGGTTGGTTGGTACAATTTGTATTCGGGAGAATATGTCGAAGGCGGTCAAAAGATCAGTGTGACTGCGCCTTACGAGCGGATGCCTGTTTTTGTGAGAGAAGGTTCCATTATTCCGGTTGGTCCTGAAATTGAATTTACCGGCGAAAAACCGGATGCTCCTGATGATCTGTATGTGTACACAGGAAAAGATGCCAGTTTCGAATTGTACGAAGATGAAGGAACAAACTACAATTACGAAAAAGGGAAGTTCAGTAAGATTAAATTTACTTACTCTGAAGAATCTCAAAAACTGACTATTCAAAAAAGGGAAGGTGAATTTGAAGGAATGCTGAAAGACAGGATATTCAGGGTTATTTTTATAACCCGTAACCAACCTGTAAAAATTTTAACAGGAGATGGAAGTACTAAAACTGTGAATTACACAGGCGAAGCGATTGACATTTCGTTATAAGTGATGTTGAACTATGTCGTATAATTTTGAAATGAATGTTGTTCACAATTGCAAACGGATTGCTTCGCTACGATGCCAATGACAGGTTCTAATCACATCGGGGTTAGTTCCCCGCTGCATGCAGCGAATAGAAAAACTAATTCCTTTGTGATACCCCGTCTGCTTGCAGCGGGGTAGTTCATTTTTATTGTCATTTCGATCCCGATATTATCGGGAGAGAAATCTACCAGTGTAAAGAGATTTCTCCTCGCGCACTCGTCGAAATGACAGTATTGATGCGGCTATCTGTCGTTTACTCATTATTCCCATTCTAAAAATGGGTGAACTCTTGCAATGACGATTTAGACTGGGGAAGAAGGTCAGGTTGAACAATATGATAATCTCGAGAGAGAAAATCAGCATCATTACCGCAGTGCCACAAGTAGTGCGCCTGTAATAAATGCAATGATCCACCAGATGTATGCATATCTTGAATAGATGTGAATTTTATCGGGAACCGGACAATAGGCACCTTCCTTGATTTTTAGTTTCCAGATGAGTACCGCATCGATAAACATGCCGGCCAGTGACGAATAACCGATGATTCCGTGCAGGGTAAATCCTCCCTTTTCCGAACCAAGAATCATTAAAGTGGTTGCTGTAATATCGAGCGCAACTCCGAGTGTCAGAAAAACAAGAATTCTCCTTCGAAGAATCTTTTTACGCTGTTCGGTAATAATCGCAATAGAGTATGAAGCAAGGGCAAATATTACAATGGTGGTTCCCAATCGGAGCAACGGATTCATATAAAGGTTTATTTATTTTAAGTGGGCTAAAAGTAGATTTTTTTCAGATTAAAACCAAAATGATATATCTCACCCTTAATTCGTCGATCTTCTTCACCGAAAATATTTACCAATCCACCCATCCGTCAATCAGAATCTGCATTTTTTGCTCTTTTCAATTTAAAATCAGCAAGAGGAGAAATATTAAAAAAAAATTGCATCTTTAATGAGCATTCTGAATCAAAACCAATAATACTACGCCGGTATGCTGGAAAAAAACAACAAGCGCCTCATCAATGCATGGGCCTCATTCGACTGGTCGAATTCAGTGTATAACCTCATTGTAACCACCGCCATTTTCCCGATTTATTATTTAAGTACTACTGAAAATTCATTTGGCGGAGAAATTGTTGAGTTTTTTGGAATACCGGTGGTTAACTCGGTACTTTATTCTTATGCAATTTCATTTTCTTTTCTGGTAATTGTTTTCCTGGCTCCGGTACTTTCAGGTATCGCCGATTACAGCGGAAGAAAAAAACGGTTTATGCAGTTCTTTACTTATCTCGGATCACTTGCGTGCATTGGTCTCTATTTCTTTACAGGTGAAGATGTTGAATACGGTATATTCTGTGCGGTTATGGCAAGCATTGGTTTTGCGGGATCATTGGTTTTTTACAATGCCTTCTTACCAGAGGTCGCTACCGAAGACCAGATGGACAGGGTTAGTGCAAGGGGCTTTTCAATGGGGTACACCGGCAGTGTGATATTACTGATTATTAACCTGATATTATTGCTGAAACCTGATTTGTTTGGTTTCAGTAATCAAGGCTCGGCCACACGTTTTGGATTTATTCTTGTCGGATTATGGTGGATGGGTTTTGCACAGATTGCCTTTTATTATCTTGAAGACAGGAATACGGGAAAAAAAATCACATTCGATATTTTGGGAAACGGCGCCAGGGAATTGAAAAAGGTATTCGGGGTGGTTAAAGGGAAAACCGTAATGTACCGTTATCTTTTTGCTTTCTTTCTGTACAGCATGGGAGTACAAACTGTAATGTTGCTTTCGCCCCTTTTTGGTGAAAAAATTGTGGGAATGACCTCCGACGAGATGATAATTGTGGTGCTGATTTTACAAATCGTTGCCATTGCCGGGGCATATTTTTTTGCATTGATCTCGAAATTCAGGGGGAACGGATTTGCCATAGGAACAACCTTGACCATCTGGATTTTTATTTGTATTACCGGTTATTTTCTGAAGGAAAAAATATCGTTTTATGGATTAGCCGGATTGCTGGGATTTGTCATGGGCGGAGTTCAGTCCATTTCGCGTTCAACCTGGTCGAAACTGATTCCTGAAGGGACAAAAGACACCGCTTCGTTTTTCAGTTTTTATGACATTACTGAAAAACTGGCTATCGTTATCGGATCTTTTTCGTATGGATTTATTGACATGATAACCGGAAGTATGCGTAACAGCATGCTTTTCATGTCGTTGTTTTTTATCTGTGGATTTATCATTCTCCAGTTTGCAAAGCTGAAAAAAAATCTGAATCCTGTTGGAGCAATCTGAAATTACACATTGATTAATTAAGAAAAACCGGACTTCAAATGATTAAATTATTAAAGGATATTATTTACTGGTACAGTAACGGAAAAAATGTCCTCATTCTTTTCATAATAACCAACATTGTTTATGTTTTTATGCTTACCGTTACCATTCACAAAGTAACTGAACTGGCAGGTGGTTTAAAAATACCCGACATGATGCCCTCAGGATATGACGCCGGTTACATAAAAACACTGTTTGCCGCACTTGGTGAAAATGGCCGGAATGTTTATCTGTACAATCAGATTCCGGTTGATATGATTTACCCGTTTTTTTTCGGAATCGGATATTGCCTGCTTTTTGTATATCTTTTAAAGAAACTTAACCGGGAAAACAGTTTGTTTTTTTATATCTGTTTTTTACCACTGATTGCAGCAATATGCGATTACATCGAAAACATTGGAATTATCAAAATGCTTTTTGAATATCCTTCTGTATCTTCGGCAACAGTTGAAATAACAAATACATTTTCAATGGTAAAAAGTTCAACAACCACAATATTTTTTGTTGCACTTGTTATTGAATTGATTGTTTTCGGAATATATTATTTAACATTAAGAAAAGCTGCGGTTTCGTCGAACTGAAAATCATCTTCCAGTTTCAGAATTTTTACTTGTCTTCCGGCTTTCCTATTTGTAATTCAAATTGGTGGGCAAAAATTTTTCGATAAACTCCACCGATTCTCCTTTTCGTTTTGCGTAATCTGCCACCTGGTCTTTTCCCACTTTTTCGAGACTGAAATATCTCGATTCGGGATGAACAAAAAACTGCCCCGAAACTGAAGCATTCGGATACATTGCAAAATGTTCTGTCAAATGTATTCCAACTTCATCAGCCTTTAACAGTTTAAAAAGATTATCTTTTTCTGAATGTTCAGGACAGGCAGGGTAACCGATTGCAGGCCTGATTCCCTGGTAATTCACCTTCAGCAAATCGTCTAAAGTCAGGTTTTCGTCCGGAACATAACCCCAGTAATCTTTCCTTACCTGTAAATGCAAAAGTTCGGCAAATGCCTCGCTCAGCCTGTCGGCCAGCGCTTCTAACATAATTGCCTTGTAATCGTTATGTTCAGCCCTGAATTTTTCTTTCCACTTCTCAATTCCAATTCCACCGGTTGTGGCAAAACCACCGCAGTAATCAATATGTTCTGAATCCACCGGAGCTACAAAATCTGACAGGCAAAAATTAGCCAGTCCGTCTTTTTTCTTTTCCTGCTGACGAAGATGATAAAAACGTCCGATCTCTTTTTCCCGGGTTTCATCTTCATATAAAATAATATCGTCACCATCGGAATTGGCAGGCCAGATACCAAATACAGCATTGGCCTGAACCATTTTCATTTCAATAATTTCATCCAGAAATTCGTTGGCTTCGGCATACAGTTTTTTGGCAGTTTCTCCCTGTTCCGCATCGCCGAAGATCTGCGGAAAATGTCCTTTCAATCCCCAGGTCAGGAAAAAAAATGTCCAGTCGATATATTTTCTGAGCTCCTGTAACGGATAATCAATCAACTGTTTAACACCGATAAAATTGGGTTTGTAAATTGGAGTGTTATTCCAGTCGATCTGAAATTTGTTTGCCCGTGCCTGTTCAAGCGTAAGGTATTCCTTTGGTTTGCGCTGCCCCTGAAAAGAACGGATTTCTGCATATTCTTTTTTAACCGATGCGATAAAATCCATGTTTTTTGCAATCAGGTTCGAAACCACATTTACCGCCAGCGAAGCATCTTTAACATGAATTACCGGGTGCGAATATTCAGGTTCGATTTTAACTGCAGTGTGAATTTTCGATGTGGTAGCACCCCCAATCAGAACCGGAATGGTCATTTCCCGGCGTTCCATCTCTTTGGCAATATCAACCATGATTTCGAGAGATGGTGTAATCAATCCGCTCAATCCGATGACATCAACCTTTTCCTTAACAGCAGTGTCGAGGATTTTTTCGGTTGGAACCATTACTCCAAGATCTATAATATCGTAATTGTTACAACCCAGAACAACACCCACAATGTTTTTCCCGATATCATGTACATCGCCTTTAACTGTGGCCATTAAAACCTTTTTCCGGTTGTCAACAGTGTTGTTTTTTAGTTTATCGGCTTCAATGTATGGAAGCAGGTAAGCCACAGCTTTTTTCATCACCCTTGCCGATTTAATGACCTGTGGTAAAAACATTTTTCCGGCGCCGAAAAGTTCCCCAACCACATTCATCCCATCCATTAACGGACCTTCAATTATATTGAGTGCAGGCTGATATTTTTTTACGGCCTCTGCCATGTCTTCATCAACAAACTCGGGAAGACCTTTTATCAAAGCATGTTCAATTCTTTTTTCGAGAGGAAGCGAACGCCATTCATCTGCTTTTTCTTCTTTTGCACCGTTTGATTTAACACTTTCGGCAAATTCGAGCAGCCTTTCAGTCGCATCCGGCCGACGGTTCAAAACCAGGTCCTCCACCTTTTCAAGCAAATCTTCTGGTATTTCGTCGTAAATCTGTAACATCCCCGGATTGACAATCCCCATGTCGAGTCCGGCTTTTATTGCATGATACAGAAATACTGAATGCATGGCCTCGCGCACCACATTATTTCCGCGAAACGAAAACGAAACATTGCTGATTCCCCCGCTGGTTTTTGCGTGTGGCAGGTTTTCCTTAATCCATTTTACCGCCCTGATAAAATCAACCGCATAATTGTTGTGCTCTTCAATCCCTGTGCCGATGGTCAAAACATTTGTATCGAAAATGATATCCTGTGGCCGGATACCGACTTTTTCTGACAGAATTTTGTATGCCCGCGAGCAGATTTCCTTTCTGCGCTCAAAATTATCGGCCTGACCTTTTTCGTCGAAAGCCATTACAACAACTGCAGCGCCGTATCTTTTAATTTTTTTCGCCTGTTCAATAAAGGTTTCCTCCCCTTCTTTTAAACTGATTGAATTTACAATTGCCTTGCCTTGCAAACATTTCAATCCGGCTTCAATCACTTTCCATTTCGAAGAGTCGATCATTACCGGTAATTTTGCAATATCAGGTTCGGCCATCAAAAGATTGAGAAATGTAACCATCTCTTTTTCAGCATCGAGCATGGCATCATCGAAATTCACGTCAATCACCTGTGCCCCTTCTTCCACTTGTGCACGTGCTGTTGAAAGAGCTTCCTCGTATTTCTTTTCGAATATCAGACGTGCAAACTTACGTGAACCTGCAACATTGCAACGTTCGCCGATATTGACGAAATTGGTATTTTCAGTAAGTGTAACAGGTTCAAGTCCGCTCAGACGTGTAACCGAATCTGGTTTCACAACAACATGTGGTTTCGCATTTGCTGCTATTTTGGCAAATTCGTGAATATGCCCGGGAGTAGTTCCGCAGCATCCGCCAATGATATTTACAAAACTGTTATCGAGATAGTCCTTAATATAACCGGTCATGATTTCGGGAGTTTCATCGTATTGCCCGAATTGGTTTGGCAACCCTGCATTTGGATGGGCACTGATATAAAATGGCGCTTTATCGGAAAGCTCTTTAACATACGGACGTAAATCGGTTGCTCCAAGCGAACAGTTCAACCCGATACTCAGCAAATCGACATGAGAAACTGAATTCAGAAAAGCCTCGAGAGTCTGGCCTGAAAGTGTCCGTCCGCTGGCATCGGTAATTGTCCCCGAAACCATGAGCGGTAAACTGATATTCCTGGTTTCCAGGGCTTCCTCAATCGCAAAAATTGCTGCTTTTGCATTGAGTGTGTCAAAAATGGTTTCAATCAGCAACAAATCAACTCCGCCATCCAGTAATCCTTCCACCTGTTCGCTGTACGCCGATTTCATTACGTCGAACGTAACAGCACGGAAACCCGGGTCGTTTACATCGGGCGAAAGTGAAAGTGTTTTATTTGTCGGCCCCAGACACCCGGCAACAAATCGCGGTTTTGACGGATTTTTCCGGGTGAATTTTTCCGCTTCCTTTTTGGCAATTTCAGCCGAAGTTTTGTTCATCTCATAAACAAATTCTTCGGTATGATAATCGGCCTGCGAAATCCGTGTAGCATTGAATGTATTTGTAAGAATAATGTCGGCACCGGCATCGAGGTATTTGCCATGAATTTCCCTGATAATTTCGGGATGAGTGATTGAAAGAATATCGTTATTTCCTTTCTGGTCGAAAGGAAAATCCTTGAGTCTCTGTCCGTGATAATCGGCTTTGGTTAATTTATATTCCTGTATTAACGAACCCATTGCGCCGTCCAGCACAAGTACCCGGTTTTTGAGTTCATGGCGTATGTTTTTTTTAATGTTCATTTCTGTTTTTTATTTCCCCAGGACGTTGCTCTGGGCTATTATATTTCGCCACTTCAGGGCTTTCATTAATTTACTGTCTTACTTTTTATTTTACGTTAACTCCTCCCCTCGGGGAGGTCGGGAGGGGCTTCTTATTATTTCAAAATCCTTATCTCAAAATCTCCACGTATTCCGATTTTATCCTCACAAATAATCAGCATCGAAAGAATTTCCGGATATTTTTCTGAATGATTAATTGCTTTTTCAACATCGTTTGGTGATTTCACCCTGTTGCCAAAAGCAGTTGCAAAAGCGTCAGCCAGCAAAACATCTTCGCAGATTACCATCACCGCATCGGCTTTCCCAAAACTGAGCGAAGGTCCTACTGTTCCGGATGATGTGCAAATTCCCAGCTTACTTTTATCTGGTGGAACTACCAGACCGATCCTTTCAGAAAGGGGCGATTCGCCTGCAAAAACTGAAAGTACAAGTTCATTTTTTAAAAGAACGTAAATATCTCCGCCGTTCTCAATAACCAATTCCTCCACCAAAAAGTTTTGCAGAATTGCTTCTCCCACTTCGCGGGCAAACAATCCGGCCACAGCCGACATGGGGCCAATTCCTGCTTTCTCCGCAGCTTTTGCCATTTCAACAGCTTCTTCAGGAGCAATTTCTGAAGGTTGAAAAGGTTTCAGAGTTTTTTTAAAAACAGGTTCCGATACAATATATTCATCAAGTCTAATCCTGAGTTCTTTCATTTTTTGCAATGCGATTTCTTTCATTTCTTCCCTGAAAGAAGCAGGATCAATCCCGATCCACAAATCGGTTTCAAGATATTTTACTTCAAATCCAGTAAAACGGTTTGTATTAAACTGAGTACGGTAAGTTCTTCTTTCGTAACTTTTCTGAAACAGTTTGCTGAGATCTTTGAGATCGCTGCTCATCTGAAATCTATTTCGAACAAATGAAGCGGGCAGGCCGGAATACACAATTCGCAAACCACGCACTGGTTTTTGTCAAATTCAAGTTTCCAGGTTTCACGGTTCATGGTGAGCGCTCCGGCAAAACAAACCGCAGTGCAGTTGCCGCAGTCGATACACTTTTCTTCGTTAAAATGAATACGTTTATCAAGCGGTTCGCAAACAATATTTTGTTTTCTGAGATATTCGACCCCGTTTTCGATATTTTCCTTTTTACCCTGAAGTTCGAGCAGCAGACTTCCGCGTTTACCCGGATAAACTTCGGCTTTCAGAATGTTGATGCGGATATCGTAATCTTTTACAAGATGATAGCTGAATGGTTTATCACCACTGTCGGGCGGGAAATTGAGGATGTATCTTTTTTTAATCATTGTCCACCTCCATTTCTTTCAATCCTTTTAATGAAGTATTTTTCGGGAACATTTGCACAGGTTTGGTCACTTCAAAGTCGCCACTCAGCAACCAGTATTTCAGTTCGTCGGCTATTTTACGGGCTTTTGCCAGGCTCGAAACAGGTGCGGTTCTTACTTTTTTCCCTTCAATTTTAATAAAACCAGAACGCAGTTCTTCATAAGTTACTTGTCCAAGTTTTGGAGTCCCGATAGTACCATAATCGAGAACAGAAGTTTCAATCTGACTGTTGTTAATCGAAACGCGTTTTGCCATTTCAGCATCGAGAATCGGGATGGGCACTCCTATTCCCATAAAAAGACTTACCCCGTATTTTTCGAAATAGGCAGCCTGAATGTACTCTGGCGACATCTCTTTCAGATTTCCCATCACCGCAATGGTGGCTGCATTCGACACCGGAATTCCGAATTCGTTTTTGGGTTTCGAGGTATTAAACTGAGTTCCGGGCCAAACAACAAATCCCTGAGCGCCACCTAAAAATATCCGGGTACCGATGCCAATTGTGCGGAATTCAGGATCATTGAGCAACGGGCTTAATTCTCCTGAAGTTGAATAAGTTGCATTCCGAAGATTGGGCAGCAGGGTTCCCATGTAGGTGTGAATCATCCGCGTGGTTGTGTTTACTGCCACATTGTAATTTTGGTAAGCATTCCGTGGATTGAACAGGATAAATTCATTAATTGTATTGATATTGATTTTTGTTTTGATGTGCTTTCTCGGATAGCAATCGGTGCCTTTGGCCCAGGCTTCCAGAATTACATCTTTACCTTCCAGCAAATCCTGGATAACATGTGCGCCACCATATTCTGGATTTTCCGGATCACATGCCGTTGCACCAATGTACGAATCGACGGCAGCAAGTCCTTCGTAACAGGGAACGCCGTTCAGCCTGATTTTTTCCATTCGGATTGGTGGACTTGCGTGACCAAAATTGATGATTGCACCAGATGAACACATGGCCCCAAACGTTGCAGTGGTTACAACATCAACCTGCTCCACAATTTCTTCGGGAGATAATTTCAATGCCATTTGCGACACTTCTTCGGCAGTTAAAACAACTGCTTTCCCCGATTTCAGTTTCTGATTGATTTCTTCGTAGGTTTTTACTTTTGACATAATAATTTAAATAGCCCTGCAAAATTAGCTTAAAATGAATTAAAACCATAATTCCGATGCGATCAATATCTCCCGGAGATCATTAAAGAGAAATCAAAGATTTTATTTGTGTATTTTCGGTTAATGTTGTAAACTTGCACTCCGAAATTTTGAGATTTTATTGTTTGAAGCAAATCTGTGAACCTTCCTAACGGCAGGCAGTCTTTAAACATCAAATTCGAAACTTTGGGGCCCATAGCTCAGTTGGTTAGAGCATCTGACTCATAATCAGGGGGTCGCTGGTTCAAGCCCAGCTGGGCCCACAATAATAACAAAAACACCTGTAAATGAAAGTACAGGTGTTTTTATTATTATAAACGATCAAAGAGTTGAAAAGCTGTTTTTAATCCTCCGTAAACAATTTATTTACAGATATTTAATTTTCAGAGATTCTTTTAAACATCTTCTTTAATGCTTCACTGATGTTTTTTTGCGCATCCTTATCATTTTTTACAATTACACCCTGACTTACGACCATACATTGCAATTTATTGGTTTTTGCATCGACAAAGTCAATAGAAAATGTACCTTGTTTATATGTTCCAACCACCGGGTCATTTAAAGTATTTTCATAATTACGCTGAGCCATGTAAAATGATTCGGCACTTTCATCGCTGTATTCGGTCTGTACCCTTTCTTCCAGTTTTGCCCCAAAGTTTATCAATAATTCCGGATTATCTGATGTACGCTTTAATCCATGGCTTTCCAACTGTTTTACCATTTCGTCCCTTAACATCAGAAACCTTTTATTATGCTCTGGAAAAGAAGTTGTGTCAATACTTAAATTGTAAAAATTGTAAGTTTTGTATTTCGATAGTGAAAAACCTGTTTCCTTGTTTGCATTTAAAACATGCATTGTTGTGCAACTTATTGTAAAAAGCAAAATGATTAATAAATAGCCTGGATTAAATTTCATATTTTTCATAGCAAGTTTGATTAATTAAAATTTATTTGATAAAGAACCTGCTAAAGTTAATTGATTTTTCTGATAAATAAAGTCCGAAATCCACGATTAAATTTCAGATTGATTTATGTCAGTCAACTGTTTAATACTTAGCTTAACATATAAACTGAATATTAAGAAGGATTCTGACAAACTGTTGCATCTCTACGATAATTCACTATCCATAAATATCTGATTTTATGACTAATGAATATGAATGGGACACAGAATTTATTCCTCCGTTTCCCAATCAGTATCATAAAGAAAATCGTTGTATGGAAACCGGGATGAATGGATTTCTTTAACAAGGTTGTAAACATAAGTCTTAAAGTCCTCAATATTTTCCTTGTATTTGGCAGAGATAAATAAAGATGGTGTATTGTGTTTTGCCATCCAAGAATTTTTCCATTCATCGAGTGAAAAATTTTCTTTAGTCCTGATACTCAGATCGTCCTCGTCCTTTTTTACATAGGTAAACGCATCTATTTTATTGAAGACATAAATGGTTGGTTTATTACCTGCATCTATTTCACTAAGCGTGGAAATTACAGTCTCAATTTGTTCCTCGAATCCTGAATGCGATATATCCACAACATGCAGCAATACATCGGCTTCGCGCACTTCGTCGAGCGTCGATTTGAACGATTCGACCAGGTGGTGAGGTAATTTTCTGATAAAACCAACTGTGTCGGCAAGTAAAAAAGGCAGATTTTCGATTACCACTTTTCTTACCGTTGTATCAAGCGTGGCAAATAATTTATTTTCGGCAAACACATCCGATTTGGAAATCAGGTTCATTATTGTCGATTTGCCAACATTTGTATATCCAACCAATGCCACCCTCACCAGTTTCCCCCGGTTTTTACGCTGAATCGACTTTTGCATATCGATTTTTTTCAGTTTTTCTTTCAGCAAAGCAATTTTATCGAGAATGATCCGGCGGTCGGTTTCAATTTGTGTTTCACCTGGTCCCCGCATCCCGATTCCACCCTGCTGCCGTTCGAGGTGGGTCCACATCCGGGTCAGGCGCGGAAGCAAATACTGGTACTGAGCAAGTTCAACCTGTGTTTTTGCGTGTGCGGTTTGAGCCCGTCTGGCGAAAATATCGAGAATCAGATTGGTCCGGTCAAGTACCTTACATTCAAGGGCCCGTTCAATATTTCGAAGTTGGGATGGTGTCAGCTCATCGTCGAAAATAACTGTATCAGCTTCCACCATTTTTATATACGAATGTATCTCCTCCAGTTTACCTTTACCGACAAAAGTGGCAGAATTAGGCATGTCGAGTTTTTGTGTGAATTTCTTCAAAACCACAGCGCCAGCAGTGTCGGTAAGAAATTCCAATTCGTCAAGATATTCCCTGGCCTGCTTTTCATCTTGCGAGCTGCTTATCAAACCCACAAGAACGGCTTTTTCAGTAACACGTGCTGTTTCAATCATTTCCTGCTTAAATAAAATAAAAAACTCCCGATCCATACGGACCGGGAGTGCAAAAATATTGTTTTATTTTCTTATTGCAATACGAAGTTAATTGGTACTGTGTAAGAAACATTAACCGGCTTTCCACGTTGTTTTCCAGGTTTCCATTTTGGAAGCGACATCACAACACGCAATGCTTCTTTATCGAGTGAAGGGTCAACCCCCCTGGCAATAGTTGCGTTGGTGACAGTTCCGTCTTTACTTACCACAAAAGTCACGTACACTTTCCCCTGAATACCATTCTCCTGGGCAATTACAGGATATTTAATGGCATTAGCAATAAAAGTACGCAGCGCCATTTCTCCTCCCGGGAACTCAGGCATATCTTCAACTATAAAGAAAACCTCAGTTTCTTCTTTTTCCTCTTCTGCTTTTGCAGTAACAACCGGTGCAACATTGATCAATGTTTTGTCGTCAGCTTCAGAATCTTCGATTTTTAAATCGTCATTGATTTTAACGTTATCATCAACAATGTTAAGAACCTCAACAACTTTTGGAGGAGGTGGCGGTGGTGGTTTGATTTCCTGTTCACGGGTGACAGGTATAATTTCCTCTTCAACACTTACTGCATTCAATGTTCCTAATGAATCTGTCTTTGATGGCCTTGATTTCCATTCAAAAGCAAGAAGCATTATTCCCAAAGAAATTACAAGCCCTACCAGGAAATATACATTTTTCTTACTCTCCAGGTCTGCCTTCGGTGATTTCTTTAATTCCATTTTTATTATTTTTTAAATTTCTGTCAGATTTTTTACCTTAAAAACGGGGCTTAAAGATAAAAAATAATTATCAAATTCAAATCAATATTTAATCGATTTCAAATTTCTGCATATTATCAGATTTTATCTGAATAACATATCTATTGTTTGTATTACTTTGGTCAGAAAGCAAAACAAAATTTGAATGAACTTGCATATTAGCTAATTGCAGTTTTATGCAGCAAAAACTTTACCAAATGTGGCATTATTTTGAATAAAATTATCAAAAAAAGAGTAAGGAACGGAAAAAATCCTCAACCCGGTTTGAACATGACAAATACCTGAGTTTGCTATGACTTCAGAAATCAATATGATTACAATCAGATTTTTACTTTCTTATAAAAAATCTTTTTGGTAATTTCGGTTGTAAAGATGTACATAGCAACAATAAGCAATAATAAAAGATAGGTGGTTACCGGAAGCGGGGTAAATTCAAATATTTTACCAACGGGAGTAACCGGCAGCACCAAAATAATGGCAACAATTGATAAAGTAGCAATAAGGAGATATTTACCTGGTTTACTTTTATAAAACGACTTCCTGCTTCGGATGACCAGAACAATTAATGATGCTGAAACGACAGATTCGATAAACCAACCCGTCCTGAATTGATTTTCATTTGCATTAAGAATAAGTAAAAGCAATCCGAATGTAAGGTAGTCGAAAACTGAACTGATCAGGCCAAAAGTGACCATGAAATTGCGAATTGCTTTAATGTTCCATCTTTTCGGACTATCCACCATTTCATTGTCCACATTATCAGTGGCAATGGTCATTCCCGGGAAATCAGTCATAAGATTGGTCAACAGGATCTGTTTGGGCAACAAAGGCAGAAACGGAAGGATCAGCGAAACTCCTGCCATACTGAACATGTTACCGAAATTCGCACTTGTTGCCATAAAAATATATTTCAGGGTATTGGCAAATGTCCTTCGCCCTTCGCTTACACCGTCCACAAGTACACTCAGGTCTTTTTCGAGTAAAACAATATCCGATGCATCTTTGGCAACATCAGCGCCACTGTCAACCGAAATACCCACATCGGCGGAATGAAGCGCTGAAGCATCGTTGATGCCATCTCCCATGTACCCGACTACATTTCCAGCTTTCCGAAGGGCGATAATTATCCGTTCTTTTTGATTGGGCTCAATTTCAGCAAATATATCAGATTCTGAAACGCGTTTCATCAATGCGAAATCACTCATATTGCGAAGCTCCTGACCTGTTATAACTGAAGTATTGGCCAAACCTATATTATGGCTTAAAGTGGACGCCACCAGTTTATTATCACCCGTGATAACCTTCAGGGTAATACCAAGTTTTTTAAGATTGTCAACGGTTTCAATTATCATAGATTTGGGTAGATCTTCCAGGATAACAAATCCAAGGAAAGTCATTTCCGATTCAAAATCTTTATTTATCAATAACGAATCCTTTGTATCCGGAGGTGATTGCCTTGTCATCCGTTTGAAGGCAATGCCAAGTGTCCTGAAACCTTCACCGCTGAATTTCGAATATTGTTCCTGAATTTGTTTTGTAGCCGAAGAAATATCAGTGACCTTGCCTTCTTCTGTTTCAAGCCTGGTGCAAACTTCCAATATATTTTTAAGTGCCCCTTTGGTAATCAATAAGCACTCGTCACCATGAGAAACGACTATACTTAACCGCTTACGAATGAAATCATACGGAATTTCGTCATGTTTTTCATAGCCAGTCAGATCAACAGGTTGAAAATTACGGATTGCATCATCAATCGGATTAGAAAAGCCAGTTTCGAAAAACGCATTAATGTAAGCAAAGAGAAGAACTTTGTCGTTTGATTCTCCTTTGAAGTCGAGAACAGCGTGAACCTTCACTATTCCCTCAGTAAGAGTACCTGTTTTATCAGAGCAAAGCACATTCATACTGCCAAAGTTCTCAATTGATGCGAGTCTTTTGACGATTACTTTCTTCCGGGCCATTTTCTTTGCTCCGTGAGAGAGATTAATGCTGATAATGGCAGGTAATAATTGCGGTGTCAATCCTACAGCCAGCGCCAGCGAAAATAAGAATGAATCCATCACAGGTTTGTGTAGATAGACATTGAATGCAAAAATCGTGATGACCAAAAGAAGAGTAACCTCAGCCAGAAAATACCCGAATCTCTTTATTCCGTGTTCAAATTCAGTTTCCTGCGGTTTTAACATCAACCTCTCCGACACTTTGCCAAATTCTGTTTCCTTTCCTGTAAATACCACAAGGGCTATCGCAGTTCCGCTTACAATATGTGTCCCCATCCATAAGGTATTCGTCCGCTGCGACAAAGAAGTATCCGGATTTAATTCCGAGACTGATTTTTCAACTGGAAATGTTTCACCGGTAAGCATCGATTCATCAACAAAAATATCTTTAGTTTCCAGGATACGGCAATCCCCGGGTACAATATCCCCTGCACTGAGGGAAATGATGTCGCCCGGAACGATCTCTTCTGTAAATATCTCCTGTAATTTCCCGTCTCTCATTGCAGTTGCTTTGATCTGGACAATGGCGAGCAGTTTTTTTACTGCATCGGTTGCACTGTATTCCTGCCAAAAGCCCAAAAGACCGCTTATAATTACAATAGTGAGAATGATTGCGGCATCTGCCGGATCGTGTACAAAAAACGATAATCCGGTGGCGAAAAGCAGAATAAGAATTATCGGACTTTTAAATTGTCCGATAAAAAGTGAAAAGATATCAGATCGCTTCGGTGGTTTCAGACGATTTGCGCCATAGGTATTCAACCGATCTGTTGCCTCGGATGAGGATAGACCATCTTCTGTAACATTCAAAATTTTAAATAGTTCTGTTAGTGGTGTGCTCCAAAATGAATGAATATTCATATTCTTTGTCCTTATTTTGCCAATGTTAATGCAATATTTGTTGAATAAAGCAGGTCATTAATTTATGATTTAAAATTATACGTAAGTCTTGTTTCAGAAAATAAATTGCCTTTCAAAGTAATAATATCTGATCCAAAATTAAGGTCAGGTTATAATGATTTTGTAAGTTGGTGTAATAAAAAATCTGGCAAACCGGAAAAAAACTGAAAAATTTCAAGGGTAAAAGCCGACTTTTTGGAGTGGGTTAAAGCATTGCAGATGAAAATATTTTTATATTTGCAGCCGCAAAAGGGGGTTTAGCTCAGTTGGATAGAGCGTCCCGATGGAAATCGGGAAGACCAGCGTTTCGATTCCACATAAAAAAGTTCAATGATAATTTGGGGGTTTAGCTCAGTTGGCTAGAGCGTTTGACTGGCAGTCAAAAGGTCAGGGGTTCGATTCCCCTAATCTCCACTTTCAAAATCAAGGAGTTGCAAAGATTAAACTGCAACTCTTTTTTGTTCAAACAGAACACACATTGTAAAATTTAACCATTTAATTGATCACCCAGTACATCATTCCCCTGTCCATTTCGAGATAATCGAAATTGTATCGGCTGTAAATAAAGTTGATCGGGATCATCTGAAAATAATTGACATCCTTACCATTCAGTTTAGCCGGAATCCATGCCCCTTCGATCTTTCCAAATGTATCGACAAGGATTCCGTTTAAAACCTGGCTGATTCCTTTTACAATCTGCACTCCACCAATTTTCCCTTCTTTTGTGATAATTAATCCTACCACCATTTTCCCTTCAACGGTAAGTAAATCGAATTTGGCGTTTTTAATTGCCTGGCGAACCTGTTGATAGATGAAAGGCATTCCGGGTTCAAACCTGGGTTCGCTGTCAACCGAGTAAAAAATATTGTCAACCAGCGGAGTTCCGTCCGGTCCCCAGTTTTTGTTCGATTTTAATTCGTTGTTGTAGTATTCCGAAACCGATTTTATTTTCCCCGAGTTGTAATTTTCAGTTACTGTTCCTTCCAGAATAAGCGGTTCTTTTTGTTTTGTGATGCCTGTGCGTTTAACCACTTTGTCCATCCAATCGGTGAAGCCGAAGTTCCCGTCTTCCAGAGGTTTAAAAATTCGTGTCACCTTTCCGGAAAATTCATCGCCTTTCATTTTGATTTCAAAAACCGAATCGCTGGCTACCTTAATTTTTTCGGTGTAAATTAACTGCCATTCATTTTCGGTAGCCTTGTATGTTTTAACCTTTATTTTTTTACTGTTCAGATAATTCACCTTTTTCATAATATCCTGTTTGACAGGATTGTCGATCCTGCCGTTCACTCCATAATAATAAACGGTATCCTTCTGGCTAAAACCAGCCAGGGGGAGTGCAAGTATCAGAATAAAAACCAGTTTCT
Source organism: Draconibacterium sp. (assembly GCA_037442685.1). Taxonomy (GTDB): domain Bacteria; phylum Bacteroidota; class Bacteroidia; order Bacteroidales; family Prolixibacteraceae; genus Draconibacterium. The sequence goes on from JBBIPU010000025.1 coordinate 19,785, forward strand.
TCATCTTTAATTGATTTCGTATTTAAAATAATTCGAGTGTCAACTGTTCGTTTAATAACCTGAAAGTTTTCCGGTGATATCGTGTAACTCCAAATTTTCTGATTGCATCGCGGTGTTTTTTTGTCGGGTAGCCTTTATTTTTTTTCCAGTTGTATTCCGGAAATTCACCATGGATTTTTTCCATGAAATCGTCCCTGTATGTTTTGGCCAGAACCGAAGCTGCAGCAATTGAATAAAATCTGCTATCGCCTTTTACCATGCATGTAAATGGAATTTTAGTCTGTGCGCGGAACCGGTTCCCGTCGATCAGCAAATGCCCCGGTTCTATTTTTAATTTCTGAATTGCCTTGTTCATTGCCAGAAACGATGCATTTAAAATGTTCACCTCATCAATTTCGTCATTCGACACTGCTTCAACCGCCCAGGCCAGCGCTTCTTTTTCAATCAGTGGACGTAAATCATATCGCTGCTTTTCGCTCAGCATTTTCGAATCGTTCAGAATATCATTCTTAAAATCAGGCGGGAGAATCACCGCTGCAGCAAATACCGGGCCGGCAAGACAACCCCGGCCGGCTTCATCGCAACCGGCTTCCAAAACCCCTTCCCTGAAATATGAAAGTAATAAACTCATAAATTATCGATTTTCTCAGCTATTAAAATCGCTGTACCCAATCATGCACCAGCCATTAATCGTTAGTTCATTGCCTTTTTTACACTTTCCCAAAGTAAATGGGCCGTTTCGTCCCAGCTGAATTTATTTTTCTGCTCAAAACCTTTTTCAATCAGATCTTTTCTTAAATCCCGGTCGTTTGCAATTTTTATCATGGCATCGGTAATCTGGTCAATTTTCATCGGATCGGCATAAACAACAGCATCTCCGCCAACTTCGGGCATCGATGTTGTGTTTGAACAGATTACAGGAACACCGGCACTCATGGCCTCAACCACAGGGATTCCGAATCCCTCGAAAAAGGGGACAAAAGTAAGTGCAAGTGCAGCCCCGAAAATATCGTGCAGTTCGCCAGTTGAAACCCTGCCTGTAAACAAAACATCATTTTTAAACTTCATGTTTTCGTAAGTTTCAAAAATATCGCCGGTTTTGTGCATTTCTCCGCCGACAATCATCAGCTTGACATTGTTGGTTGTTTCACTTTTAAATGTATCGAAAGCTTTTAACAGGCCGCTGACATTTTTTCGTGGATGAAGCGCTCCTACAAACAGAAAATATTCAGCTCCGGCGGTGTATTTTTTCCTGATGCGGTTTTTTTCAGCCAGAGAAAGAGGTTCAAAAATCTGGTTAATACCATCGTAAACCACATCGATTTTATCGTAACTGATTTTAAATGAGCGGGCAATGTCTTCTTTTGAATAAAATGAAACTGTGGCAATCCGTTTGGCAATCCGGGCAAATTTCGGAAAAAAGTGGTTGTAATATTTTGCAACCAACCAGGGCAGATCGCCGGGGCGGTGAACAAAATTGATATCGTGAATTACTGCCAACTGCGGAATTTTTGTCCTTAACGACAAATATCCGTCGGGTGAAAGAAAAAGATCAGCCTTATATTTTTTTAATGCTTTCGGAATGCTGAAATCAAACCAGAGATAAAACAACACAGGATGCCTGGCCTGAGGTCCGACAATCACAGGAGAGACATTTTCAGCAAAAATAAAACCGGGATCATACGGCCTGTCGAAAATGAAAATAAATTCATGTTCCGGATGATTTTGGGTAATCCGTTTTAAAGTTTCAAAAGTAAACCATCCAATTCCTTCGAGTTTTCCTTTCTGCAACAAACGCGTATTAACGGCAATCCTCATAATGATGGTGTAAAATAGAAATTATTTCTGATATCTTTGCACCCCAAAGTTAGAAGTAAATGAAGACTTTCGTTAAATATATTCTTCAAAAAACACTTGGATTAAAAACCTATTTGTATGTTTTTGCACTTTTTATAATTGTAAAAATCAGATGGGACAAAAAGGAAAAGGACTTCTTCCATTTTCTTAAACTAATCCCTGATGGCGGTATTGCACTCGATCTTGGCGCAAATATCGGCGTAACAAGTTATCATCTCTCTAAAAAATTACCAGGCAGCACCATTTTTTCTTTCGAACCTCTTGCACTGAACATGGATACTTTAAAAAGAATAAAGAATCGGTTTGATCTGAAGAATGTAAAGGAATTTCAGGTTGCAGTTGGTGAAAAACCGGGAACACTGGAAATGGTGATGCCCGTGATTAATAACGTGCCGATGCACGGACTGAGTCATGTTATTCACGAAGACAACACCGAATTTAATACCGGATTAAAATATGAAGTTCCGGTTGTTTGTCTCGACGAATTTAACGGATTACTCGAAAGTGAAAAGAAAATTACTGCCTTGAAAATCGATGTCGAGAATTTTGAATACTATGTTTTGAAGGGTGCCGAAAAATTAATCAGAAAAAACAAGCCTGTAATTTATTGTGAATTATGGGAAAACGACAACAGAAAAAAATGTATCGGTTTTTTAAATAAACTGAATTATTCTGCGTTTATACTTCAGAAAAACGAACTGGTGCCAATTGAAAAAACGACTGTCGAAAAGCACAATTTCTTTTTTCTTCCCAAAAGTGTAAATGATTGAACCATAAACTTTGAAACGAAAATTCGTTACCAATCTTATATTGCTTCTGGCCCTCAATCTTTTAATTAAACCATTCTGGATTTTGGGAATCGACCGCACGGTTCAAAACCTTGTAGGTGACGAAAGTTACGGAATGTATTTCGCCTTGTTTAACTTTTCTCTCCTGCTGAATATTCTGCTCGATGTCGGGATTACCAGTTTTAATAACAAAAATATTGCGCAGCACAATTTCCTGTTGAAAAAACATTTTTCGAACATAATCGGGTTAAAATTTGTACTTGCCTTTGTTTATGCCGTGTTCAGCCTGGTTGTGGCAGCAATCATCGGGTACAGCAAAGTTCAGTTCCATCTGCTTTTCTTTCTGATATTTAACCAGTTCCTTGTTTCGTTTATTTTATATTTACGTTCAAACCTGAGCGCATTGCACCTTTTCAGAACCGACAGCCTTTTGTCGGTTCTCGACAGAACCCTGATGATTGTTATTTGCAGCATTTTGCTTTTTTCAGGAATTTTCAGATTTCATTTCACCATCGAATGGTTTATTTATGCCCAGACTGTGGCATATTTAATAACTACCGTGGTTACTTTTGTAATTGTTCTTGAAAAATCGGGCAGGATCAGAATTACTTTCAATCCCCGTTTTTTTATTGTATTCCTGCGCAAATCGTACCCTTACGCATTACTTATTTTACTGATGGGCTTTTATAACCGGATCGACGGTGTTATGCTTGAACGTCTTCTGCCTGAACCGTTTGGAAAACAACAAGCCGGAATTTACGCACAGGCATTCAGGTTACTCGATGCAGTTTCAATGTTCGGAGTGTTGGTGGCCGGGTTGTTGTTGCCCATTTTTGCCCGGATGATCAAACTCCGGGAACCGATCCAGCAAATGGTAAAACTTTCGTTTACTTTTCTTTTTGTAACGGCCGTGGTTGTTGCTGTTTCGAGTGTTTTTTACAACGAAGAAATCATGGAAGTGCTGTACCATTCAAATACCGAACATTCGTCGGGAATCCTTGGCATTCTTATGACAGGGTTTATCGGAATTGCCACCACTTATGTTTTCGGAACCCTTCTTACTGCCAACGGAAGTATGAAGCAACTGAATATCATGGCATTTTTCGGAATGGTTGTCAATGTTACTTTAAACCTTTTACTTATTCCGCGTTACCAGGCTTTCGGTTCGGCTTATGCAAGCTTAATCACCCAACTGGTCACCGCGGGAGCACAGGTAATCCTTGCAACTGTAATTTTCAGGCTTAAACCTGATTACCTGTTCATTATCAGGCTCCTTGCATTTACATTCTCAACCGTGATTCTGGCATTTGTATCGTTACAATTGAACAACTGGTTTTACGGTTACCTGTTTATGATTGCTGCATCAGTGTTATCAGCAATTCTGTTGCGCCTGTTCAATATTCCCGCGCTGTTCAAAATACTTCTTGCCAAATAATTATGCCAAACCCTACGATAGAGGAACTGCAGAATTCAGGAGAATACGA
>JBBIPU010000025.1:24013-34514 GCA_037442685.1 Draconibacterium sp.
AAATAATTATGCCAAACCCTACGATAGAGGAACTGCAGAATTCAGGAGAATACGAGTTGATTGCCCGTCTCAATCATCAGCAGATCAAGGAATTTGTGATCAACCAACTGATGGAAGACGGGAAAATCATCAAAACATACATGGTTTACCAGCTTCTGATGATCATTATTGGCATTTTCTTTTTTACCCGTTCCATCGTACTTGCTTTTAGCAGTACTGCTGTTCCGTTATATTTTTCACTTTCAGCCCTGGTTTTTTGCTTTTCGTTTTTAATTGTTATCCACGAGTTTATGCATGGAATTACACTGAAACTGACTGGTGCAAAAAGAGTTACGTTTGGCGGCTACCTGAAAAAATTTATTTTTTTTGCCGAAGCCGATCGGTTTGTAATTAACCGCAGGCAATTTGCTTTTATTGCTTTGACTCCGCTGGTTGCGGTAAAACTGATCACTTTAACCGGGATTATTTTTCTTTTCAGTCAACCTGTCTTTTATTTCCTGATTTTTGTAATGAGCGCCCACAGCCTGTTTTGTGCCGGCGATATCGGGTTGCTTTCAGTATTTTACAAAAATAAAAATTCAGAAATATTCACTTTCGATGTGAAAGCGGAAAAGACAAGTTACTATTATCAGAAAGCGGGATAATATTAAAATTCCAGTTTAAAAATGGTTTGAATCCCGGGCTTTGAAACTGCCGTGATACTCCCTCCATGCAAACGCATTATCTGTCGTGAAAGACTCAACCCGATACCTGAACCGTTTTCACGGGTGGTAAAGAAAGGCACAAAAATCTGTTCAATTATTTCTTCAGGAATCCCGGGACCATTATCGATCACCTGAATTTCAACGCGTTGTTTTTCAGAAATTCCGGCAACAAGCTGAATGAGTGCATCAGGATATTTCGAAATGGCTTCCAGCGCGTTCTTCAGCAGGTTCAGCAATACCTGTGAAATCAGGTTTTCATCGGCTGTCAATTCCAGATCATGTGGATTAATGGTGACTTTCAACTTTACATTTTCGCTGTTTTCGAGCGACAGGTAAAGCAATTTCACACGGGTTACAAGTTCATCGACCTTGAAAAGTTTTTTCTCGGGTTTTGGTAATCGCGTCAGTTTCCGGTACGACTCCACAAAGTGCATCAGTCCACTCCCCTGCTCGTTGATTACATTCAGCCCGCGCACTGTCATCCCGATGGTTTTTTCATCAATTTCAGAAGGCAACACTTCTCTTCCCTCTTTTGTATAAAATTTGCTCAGACTTTCGGCTAACGAGGTAATTGGCGCAATGGAATTCATAATTTCGTGCATCAGCACCCTGATCAGTTTCATCCACGAGTCGAGTTCTTTTTCATCGAGTTCGTTGCGGATATCCTGGATGGAAAGCAGGATCAGCTCGTCGGTTGTTGTTTTTATCGAACTGGCTTTCAACGAAAGTTCAATTATCCCTCTTTCGGTAGTCAGTGTAACAAGTTTCTGATCAAACGGCCTGATATTCTGAACAACCTGAAACAGGTTCCGGTTGATACGGTCGATCTGACTCAGATGCGTTAAAACTTCCATCCCCAGCAATTTTTTTACCGAGGTGTTTGCGTGTAAAACAAAACCTTTCGAATTAAAGGTCAGAATTCCAGTCGCAACATGCTCAAGCAAAGTTTGAAAATACTGTTCGCGCTGCTGGCTTTCTATTTTTAACTGTCGAATCTGTTCGTTTACCTTGTTCAGTCCCTGGTAAAGTTCCCTGATGGGTTTGTTTTTGATATTTTCCGGAAATTTCAGTGTCGAATCGTTGTTCTGAACCGCTTCAAAAAAGTAGCTCATTTTCCGGTTGATATTATTCAGGTAGCTGATCAGGTTAATAACCAGTAAAACATTGGTAATCAGTAAGAAAATAACAAAAATACCGATCCCGTTTTTTGCCCAGATCCAGCCGGTAGCTGTTCCTAATACCGCAATCAGGAAAGACCTGATTAAAATCTGAAAATAAAGATTACGGCTGATCATTGTCCGAATCGTTTCATTTTGTTATAAAGAGTCTGTCGCGTAATTCCCAATTGATCGGCAGCAGCGCTCAGGTTGCCCTGGTTTTTGCTGATAGCCTGATTAATCATCCGTTTTTCCATTTCTTCCAGTGTCAGTTCAGTAGCATGATTCTGATTGGCAGAAACAGGCCGCATAAAAAAGTCTTCTGACTTCAGAATGTTGTTATCGCTCAGAATAACAGCTTTTTCCACTGTGTGTTGCAATTCCCTGATGTTTCCTGGCCAGTTGTACTTCAGCAGTTTTTCCTGCGCCTGCTGGTTGATTTTCAGGTTGGGCTTGTTGTATTTCGAAGCATATTTTTTCAGAAAGAAATCGGTAAGCACCATCACGTCGTTACCGCGCTCGCGTAATGGAGGGACTTCAATCTGAATGGTATTGATCCGGTAAAGCAAATCTTCACGAAAAATGCCTTCCCTGACCATATTTTCGAGGTTCTTGTTGGTGGCGCAAATCAGTCTGATGTCCACGGGAATGGTCTGGTTGGAACCAATTCTCGAAATCTGCCGGTTTTGAATGGCAGCCAGCAGTTTGGCCTGTAAATGAAATGAAAGGTTCCCGATTTCATCGAGAAAAAGACTGCCTTTGTCGGCTACTTCGAACTTTCCGGCACGATTTTCACGGGCATCTGTAAAAGCGCCTTTCATGTGCCCGAAAAGTTCGCTTTCAAAAAGTGTTTCTGTTACAGCTCCCATATCAACACTCACAAGCACTTCGTTCGCACGGTTCGAAAGCCTGTGTATTTCCTGGGCAATCAACTCTTTCCCCGTTCCGTTTTCGCCTGTAATCAAAACATTGGCATCGGTTTTAGCAACTTTCCGCACCAGATTCAACACCTGCATCAACTGTGGCGACGAACCGACAATATATTTCTGCTCGCGGTTGATTTCGCTTTTCAGCCCTTTTTCCTTTTCTCTTAACTGGGTCACCTCTTTTTTCGAAAGGTTGAGTTGCAGCGCCGATTTCAATGTGGCCAACAATTTTGCATTGTCCCAGGGTTTCAGAACAAAATCGGTGGCGCCTGATTTCAGCGCTTTTACAGTCAGTTCAACGTCGCCGTAAGCAGTAATCATCACTACCGAAATTTCAGGATTGGTTTCGCGGATGCGGCCAAGCCAGTAAATACCTTCATTACCAGTGTTGATCCCGGCATTAAAATTCATGTCTAATACCACAAGGTTATATTCGCGTTTGCGTAGTTCCGAGGGAATCTGGTTCGGATCGGGAAGCGTGGTCACAGTTTGAAATTCGTGCAACAACAAAATTTCAAGCGCACTCAGAATGCTTTTGTTGTCGTCAACGATCAGGATGTTTCCTTTGGCCATTTTTTCTTTAAAAGTAAAAACCAGCTTGAAAGAAGGCAAGTGTTTGTCAAAAATATTTACACATTCCTGTCAATTATTTTTACCACAAAAATATAAAACCTAAACATAACGCCTGATTATCAATAATTTAAAATTATGGCATTATTCTGGCATAACTTTTTGAAAACAATTAAACAATGAAACAGAAAGATTACATAAAACAAGCAAAGTGTGAAAGCAGCAAAAAAACAAAAACTGCTGACTACCTGCTTCTTTTATTATTCTTATTAACCGGAAACGCATTGGCAGCCCAGGAAACATGGAACCTGAACCAGTGCGTTTCCTTTGCCATTGAAAATAATATAGGGCTTAAAAAAATGCAGGTGCTGGAACAAATGGCAACAGAAGACTACAAACAAGCCAAAAGAAACATGCTGCCCGAGCTGAATGCCTCTTCCAATGCGGGTTGGAGCTTTGGCCGTTCCATCGACCCGAATACAAACGATTATGTAAATACAGGTTTTTTCAACAATACTTACCAGGTTGGCACCTCGGTAACTTTGTTTAATGCTTCAAAACAGATTTATACTATTGAATATCAGAAATTCAGAAAAAAAGCAAGTGAACTGAACCGGTTGAATGCAACTGACGATCTGGCATTTCTGGTAATGAATTCATATTTCGATGTTGTTTACCAGAATGGTCTGCTGGCAATTGCCGAAGAACAGGTAAAAGCCTCGGCCCTGAACCTGAAACGGATGGAAAAAATGGTGGAACTGGGAATGAAATCGAAAACAGATTTGCTTGAAATGCGCGCCAATTACGAAGCGGAGGAGTTAAAACGCATTCAGATTGAAAATAACCTGAAAACAGCCAAACTTGTTCTGAAACAGCGGATGAATTTTAATTCGACCGAAGATATAATCACCGAAAATATTGACACTCCTGTTCTAAGCGCCAATGAGCAAAATCAGCAGGAGCTTTTTAATTCTTACCTGAAATGGTCGCCCTATTTTCAGTTGTATGAAGCTCAGGTACAGGCTGGTGGCAAAGCAGTGTCGATCAGCCGTTCGCAATTGCTCCCAAATTTGAACGCATTCGGTTCAGTTTCAACAGGGTATTACGAAACCACAAAAGATGCAAATGGCAATGTGGTAACATTTGGCGAACAATTCAATAACAATCGGAGCCAATATCTGGGGGCCTCCATCAATATCCCGATTTTCAACAGGATGGCTATTCGTTCGGGTGTCACAAAAGCCAGACTTGACCTCGATCAGACCAAATTAACGATGGATGAGGAAAAGCAAAAACTTTATTTTGAAATGGCCAACAACCTGAATGAAACAGAAGCGCTTGAAAAGGAATACAACCAGTACCGGCGCCAGCAGGAAGCCGACCAGCAGGCTTATCATGCAGCAGAAGTAAAATTTGAGGAAGGCCTGATGAACGTGGTGGATTTTTATATTGCCAAAAACAGGCTCGCCAACACCGATGCTCAGGTAATAAAAGCTCGGCTTTTCTGGGAAGTGAAAAAGAACATTATTGAATTTTATAATGGAAGAAGGTTCTGGGAGTAGAGCCCCCACTGACTTACCGGCAGGGGGAGAATAGAAAGAAACCACTCTTTGGGAAGAAGGTAACTAAAAAGGACACGAGAAATAGCTTGATTTGGTATTAAAGTTTAATCTGATAAATAAATAAGTAAAAAACAATAAAAAAAACGACAAAATACGTTGGAGGAGGTTCTTACTCCCCTCCATCGGAGGGGTCGGGGGAGGCTAACACATGGGAATGGATAAAGTAATAGAAAAGAAAAAAGGCCTGAGGCCAAAACATATCATCTGGATAGTTGGAGCACTTGTACTTGGATTTTTATTGTACAAAGTGTTCTTTACAAACACTGGTTCAACTTTCAGGGCTGAAAAAGATAAACTGACCATCAGTAACGTGGAAGATAGCCAGTTTAACGATTACATAACAGTAATTGGCCAGGTTGAACCGATTACAACGATTTACCTCGATGCCATTGAAGGCGGTCAGGTTGAAGAACGTTTTATTGAAGAAGGTACAATGGTAAAAAAGGGCGACGTGATTTTACGTCTCGAAAACCGTCAGCTTTACCAGACCATTCTGAACAGCGAAGCAGCATTGGCTGAAAAGGAAAATTACCTGAGAAACACCCGAATCGGTTTTGAAACCGAACTGATCCAGTCGCGGAAAAATATCCTCGACAGTCAGTACCGTCTGGTAAGAAAACAGCGTACGTTTGAACAATACAAAACACTTTTTAACGATGAACTGATTTCGAAAGAAGATTATCTTCAGGCAAAAGAAGATTACGAATACGAAAAAAATCTTCTGGATATCAACAAACTGAAAGCAAAAAACGACTCATTAATCAGGGTGACTTCGATGCAGACGCTCGAGACCGACATGAAAAAAATGCGCCAAATGCTGGTGCTGGTCCGTGAACGTCTCGACAACCTGAATGTAAAAGCCCCGGTTGACGGGCAGTTGGGAATGCTGGATGCTGAAATCGGCCAGAGGATTAATGAAGGCCAGAGGATTGGTCAAATCAACGTGCTTGACAATTTCAAAATCAAAGCGCTGATAGACGAACATTATATCGACCGCGTTAAACGTGAACTTCCGGCTACACTCGATCGCAATGGCACCAATTTTAACCTTTCAGTCCGCAAGGTTTATCCCGAAGTGCGAAACGGCCAGTTTGAAATCGACCTCGTTTTTGAAGGCACATTACCCGACAACATCCGCACAGGTCAGTCATACCATATTAAACTTGAATTAGGCGAATCAGCCAGGGCCATTCTTCTGCCTCGCGGAGGTTTCTACCAGAGTACAGGCGGCCAGTGGGTTTACGTGCTGAACCAGGATGAAACGGAAGCTGTAAAACGCAACATCCGCATTGGCAAACAGAATCCTCAATACTACGAAGTGCTGGAAGGTCTCAATCCGGGAGAAAAAGTTATCACTTCAGGGTACGAAATGTTTGGGACAAATGACAGGATAACGTTTAAATAAAAGCCTCTCCCTGACCCTCTCCGGGGGAGAGGGAACTGAGAAGTACAATCAGAAGGGCTGTTACAAAGGGAAATAACGATGCTAAAAACAAATACAATTTATAAACTTATGCTCTTGTCCTCCCCCTTCGGGGGAGTTAGAGGGGGCTTTTAGAAGGATTTCTTTATGATAAAAACAGTAAATCTTACCAAAGTATTCCGCACTGAAGAGATTGAAACCAGTGCGTTGAACAACGTGAACCTTCACATTCAAAAGGGCGAATTTGTAGCCATCATGGGGCCTTCGGGCTGCGGCAAGTCCACATTGCTGAACATCATCGGGCTGCTTGATAACCCCAGCGGTGGCGAGTATTTTTTTGACGGACAGGAAGTGGGCAGTTTTAAGGAACGCAACCGCACCATGCTCCGCAAGGGAAACATCGGTTTTGTATTCCAGAGTTTTAACCTTATCGACGAGCTGAATGTGTACGAAAACGTGGAGTTGCCGCTTATCTACCTGAAATTAAGCGCCAAAGAGCGAAAAGAAAAGGTTGAAAAAGTGCTGGAACGAATGCAGATCAGTCACCGCAAAAAACATTTTCCGCAGCAGCTTTCGGGTGGACAACAGCAGCGTGTGGCCATTGCACGCGCAGTGGTTGCCAGTCCGAAACTGATTCTTGCTGACGAACCTACCGGAAACCTCGACTCGAAAAATGGCCTCGAAGTAATGAACCTGCTTACCGAACTCAACCGCGAAGGAACCACCATTGTAATGGTTACACACTCGCTGCACGATTCTGAATTTGCCCACCGCTTGGTGAATTTATTCGATGGGCAAATTATTACTGAAGAAGTGAAAAGACAAATGGGCGAAGTGCTGATTTAGAGAGACTCCCCCAAATCCCTCCGAAGGAGGGGAGCAAGAACAGAAAACAAAAACAATTAACAAAAGCAGTCCATGATCAGACATTTTTTTATTAGCATCATCAGAAATGTTCGGCACAACAAGGTTTTTACATTGATTAACCTCACGAATCTTGTCGTCGGATTCGCCGTTTTTATCCTGTTCTCCGAGGTGATTAATTACGAGTTGGACTACGACAAGTTTAATACCAGCTACGAACAGATTTACCGGGTTCAAACCCGTCAGGAAGATTCTTATCCGATCAATTATTGCACCTACAGCCCGCCGGCGTTCCGCTTTCACCTGATGGCCGATGTTCCGGAGGTGGAAAAGGTTTTGCTGATGCGAGAGGTTTCGGGTGGAGCCAAAGGTTCGGGCCAATATTTTACACTTCCCGATGGAAGTCAGTTGAACGAAAAAGATGGCTACTGGAGCGAGAATACTGTGTTTGACATTTTTACCGTGAAACTGATTGAGGGCAACAAAGAAAATGCACTGACCGAACCCGGCACAATCGCTATTTCTGAAACTTTATCGAAAAAGCTTTTCCCGAACGGGAATGCTTTGGGAAAGCTTGTCACCATTGGGAAACATTATCCGTTGACAGTTTCGGCTGTTTATGCCGACTTCCCAAAAAACTCATCGCTCCGGCCAACCTACATGGTATCCATGCCAACCTACGAAGTTCTGGCCGAAGGTCCTACTTACCGCGATAACTGGAGAACAATTCAGTTTGACAACTTTGTGCTTTTAAAAAAAGGTGCCGACCCGGAGCTGGTGAACGAAAAAATCAAGGATGCGTTCAAAAATGTGACGGATTACGAAAAATCGTTCCCTTACCTGCACCCACTTTCGAAACACCACCTGTCGCCCAACAGTCAGCCCGATATGGTTGTCGGGTTGGCCATTCTTTCGCTGGCTGCTATTTTGGTACTAATCCTTGCAAGTGTCAACTATGTTAATCTTTCGCTGGCCAATTCCACGCAGCGTTCTACTGAAATCGGGATCAAAAAGGTGATTGGTTCATCGCAAAAGCGAATTGCCACCCAGTTTCTGGCCGAAACGGTTTTACACACCTTTTTTGCAACTATTTTGGCGTTGTTTGTCGCCCAGGCAGCCCTTCCGATGATGAATCATATTCTTGAAAAGAATTTCGATTTTTCGATCTGGAACAATGGTCAGCTTTTGGTTTTCATTTTTCTGGTCAGCTTGTTGGTCGGCCTGCTTTCAGGATTATATCCGGCTATGGTCATTTCGGCCTATAACCCGGTGAAAGTACTGAAATGCAAGCTTTTCAGAAGTGGGCAAAATTCATTCAATGTAAAGAAAATATTGGTAGTTGCCCAGTTTTCCATTTCATTGTTTATGCTCGTTGTCAGTTTTATCCTGTTCAATCACGTCAATTTTATCCTGAATAAAGACCTTGGTTTCGACAGCAAAAACATTCTTTATACCGAAATCAATGTGCACGATACCACCCGGTTTGAAACCATTAAAAACCGGATGTTGCAGTACCCTGAAATTTCAGATGTTGCTTTTTCTTCGACGATTCCGTTCATCGGAAACATTGGTGGATACATCACCTGGGAAGGCGCCGCACCCGACCAGCGCGAAATGGTCAGCCGCAACTACGTAAATTACGATTTTATACCCACCTACAACCTGAAAATGGCCTACGGACGTAACTTTTCGAAAGATTATCCGGCCGATAATCAAGCCTGTATCATCAACGAAACGGCGCTGAAAGTTTTCGGCTGGGACGACCCGATTGGGAAACAAATTACGCTGTACGGAAGAAAATACCCGGTGATCGGTGTGGTCAAAGATTTCCATCCGTATTCGGTACACAACCCGATTCCCACTTATGTCATGTTCCTGAACAACAATATCATATCCGGGTCGAGCCTGATCAGCGTACGTTTTACCGACAGCAACGGGCAAAAAGCCAAAGCCATTGTCACCCGCGAACTGGAAAACATTTTGCCCAGAGATCCTTTCGAATTCAAGGATTTTGGCGTGGCTTTTTACCTCGATATGGCCATCGGGTTCTGGCAGACAATGAAGCGGATGTTTATGTTTTTTGCAGTAATAACTCTGATCATTTCAACCATCGGGCTGTTCGGACTGATACTTTTTACAGTGAAACGGCGTACAAAAGAAATTGGTGTCAGAAAAGTACTTGGCAGTTCAGTAGTTTCGGTTTACTGGAAACTCACTTCAGAAGTTATTCAGATGTTAGGGATTGCAATATTATTTGGCTGTCCTGCTGCTCTTTACATTTACAAAACCATGCCCGGCGCTTACAAAGAACCGATTTCGGCACTGGTATTTGCATTCGGAATTATCATTATTGCCGTTATTGCCCAACTCACCATAAGTTACCATGTGCTGAAAGTTGCCGTAAGCAACCCGGTTATGGCGTTGCGGTATGAATAAAATGTCTGAATCAGGATTTACTGGATTTTGGGATTAACAGGATTAAGAAAAAGTACAAAAATGAAAACAGAAATTGACGATGAATTAACTTATAAAATAATTGGGTGTGCAATGAAAGTTCACAATACACTTGGCAATGGCTTTCAGGAGGTGATTTATCAAAGATGTCTTGCCATTGAATTGGAAAAAGCCGGACTTGAATTTCTACGTGAACAGGAAATGCCAATTTATTACGAAGAAATTCAGGTTGGTACACGAAGAGCAGATTTTATTGTTGCAGGACAAGTAATGGTTGAACTAAAAGCCATTATTAAACTTGAGGAAGTTCAGTTAGCCCAGGCTCTAAATTATCTGACCGCTTATCAAATTGAAAAAGGTTTGTTAATCAACTTTGGTTCAACCAGCCTCGAAGTTAAACGACTATTCAGAAAATACTAAATCTTATAATGTCTGAATCAGAATTTGCAGAATGAGAGGATGAACAGGATTAAGAAGGAAACATGAAAAAGAAAAATTCAATACCAATTACACGGAAATAAAAATCCTGAAAATCAAAGAATCCGATAAATCCTGATTCAGACAACATTAAAAAGAAACAATGATACATTTAACCAACATTGACAAATATTACGATTCAAAGTTTCAGCGGACGTTTGTGCTGAAAGGTATTAACCTCGAAGTTACCGATGGTGAATTTGTGAGTATAATGGGCCCGAGCGGCTCGGGTAAATCAACACTGCTCAATATTATCGGACTGCTTGATGCGCCGTCGGCCGGGCAATACATGCTGTACGACAAA
>JBBIPU010000026.1:0-11368 GCA_037442685.1 Draconibacterium sp.
GTTATTCCCGGCCAGTCATCGGTTCTGAACGGATTGGCAGGCAATCCTTCCAGATTATACAAATTCACATCGTCAGGATTGTTTGCCCAGCCATAACGAACTGATTTCGGATCTTTCACATTTTCAGAATAAACGACAACCGAATTTTTATCTGCAATTTCGGCTTTTGCCCAATGAAATTTCTTATCAGTACCTGCAATTGTGAAGCCCTTTAAATATCCGTATTTGTCATTTACTTTCAAACCTGAACCTGTTTCAGTAAAAGTAATATAAGCCTTTCCGTCTTTGAATTCAACCGAATTGTACATCGGACCCGAATAAACCACATTTTTATTGTACGCAATTTTCAGTGCATTTAAAGCCAGTCGTTTGCCGACATCCTGCTTGTTTTTCGGGTGAATGTCATTTGCTTCACCAATATCGATAGCCAGCGCCATTCCGGTGTTTGGCAGCGAAAGTGTTTTTGTTTGTGCCTCGCGCAATTCGGCCCAGTTGCTTTCACCGGGAGTTTCAACCGGTGGATTGAAATTGGCCAGCGAAACAAAAAGAAACGGGAAATCTCCCTCATTCCAGTGCATGCGCCAGTCTTTGATCAAATCGGGAAATACTCTCTGATATTGTTTTGCACGGTCGGCGTTCGATTCGCCCTGGTACCAGATTGCCCCTTTTATTCCGTAAGGAACAACTGGATTAATCATTCCATTGTATAAAAGGGTTGGGTAGGAGTTTGGTCCGATATTTACTGCACCCACCATCGCCTTTGAAATTTTAAATTTCCAGTCGCCGGAAATGTCCACCTTTTCATTGCCGATTGCCAGAAACTGTTCTTTTGGATCGCCCCAGATTCCACCGTTTCCGCCTGTATCGTCAACCCTTACCACAATCATGTTTTTACCGGGTTTCAGGTATTTTTTATCAATGGTGTAGATGCGGTCTTTATCGTACAGTCCCTCGGTTTTCCCGATTTCAATCCCGTTAACAAACGTAATATCCGAATCATCAATTTTTCCCAGATGCAAAGTGGCGTTGGCGTTGGTTTCTTCTTCAGTTAACTGAATTTCTTTCCGATACCAGCCAATTCCGTCGATGTCCATGTAACCCTGTTGTTCCCAGTACATTGGCACTTTAATGGTTTTCCAGTTACTGTCGTTAAAATCTATTGCCGACCATACTGGTTTACCGTTTTCCATTCCCAAATCTTTGTCTGAAATCTCATTCCCAAGTGTTTTTCTGATCTGTGCCATTTTTTCTTCCTGGTATTTTGCCAGATCAAGTTGCTGCAATTCAACCAATTTGCCCTTAAAATCAGGATCTTTTGAAATGGTTTCAGCGCTTGACCAGGTTTCTGCAACTGTTCCGCCCCACGATGTGTGGATTAATCCAATCGGAACATTTAATTCCTTAAATATATCTCTTCCGAAAAAATAGCCCACTGCAGAAAAATCGGCCACAGTTTCAGTGGTGCATTCCACCCATTCACCCGATGAAATGTCATCTTTTGGAAACTGGGCAACAGTTTTTGGAACTGTGAAAAGCCGTATTTTCGGATAATTTGCAGCTTCTACTTCACTTTCACCGTCTTTACTTTGAATAACACGCCATTCCATATTCGACTGTCCTGAACAAATCCAGACCTCGCCAACCATTACATTTTCATAAACCAGTGAATTCTTATTGCCTTTAACGGTTAACGTAAATGGACCACCGTATTCCTGTTTGGGAAGCTTCGCCATCCACCTTCCGTCATTGCCGGCAGTGGTTCGAACGGTTTTTCCATTGAAATTCACAACAACCTGTTCGCCTTTATCTGCCCAACCCCAGACAGGAATTTCAATTCCCTGTTGAAGAACCATGTTCGAACTGAAAATTCTTGGAAGTTGTACCGCAGCATCAGCATAAAAAAGAGTGAATGAGTTTATTAAAACAGTAAGGATTAAGAATTTTGAAGTTTTCATTTTTATCCAGGTTTAAATTTTATCAAATCTATTAAAATTAAACCTGAGTGAAAAGAAGTGTCACGATTTCTTTCCCGCTCTTTCAAAATAATCAGAAATGTCTTCAATGTATTTTTCGTAGGCGTCAATGCCTTTTGCAGTTATTTTTAAGATGGTCAGCGGGTATTTATTCCTGAATGATTTCTCTATTTCAATGTATCCGGCTTCTTCCAGTTTCGATATCTGGAAACTCAGATTCCCTTTTGTCGTTTCAATATTATCGAGTAAAAATGAGAATTCGGCAGAACTCACGCTGACAAGGATTGACATGATTGCCAGCCGTATCTGTGAATGAAGCACCGGGTCTAAATTCTTTAACATGACAGTTTATTTTTTTCTTGCCGCGTACATTAACGTTCCGGGAATGACAAAGCAGATGATTTCGGCAACCGAACGAATTAGAAACTGGATATTCAGATCGAAATTTGCTGCTGTTGCCGCGGCAATCCACATTACAATTCCGCTGGCCAACAGAATATAATAACGGTAAATTCCTCCGGTAGCAAACAACGCAAACCCGATCAGTACCATTTGCAAAGGCTGAAGCAGAATAAAGTTTATTTCAGACAGGATGCTTTTTGTAATCATTACATTGATATTATGGGCCAGAATAACTCCAATCCACACAAAACGGGTCGAAATAGCTGCAAAAGTGGTTACCTTTCGTTTACGAAAAAAAATAAAGTAAATCGTCAGACCGATTATTGTAGAACCCATAACGATCTGAAATACTTCCATCATGTTCCGCATCCACCAGGCTGTTAGATATGCATTTTTGTAGTAGTTCCAGAAGTTACTGACAGAAAAACCTGCACCCCATAAAATCAGCAGAATTCCGTCCTGCATCAGCGCTTTTTTCGAGGTGGCGATTGCTGTTTTCATCACCTGCAACGATTTTTTTTCGTCAAAAGAAATGTCTTCTAAATCAACCGTATTCATAATTTACAGTATTTAAATTGGTTGTAAAATTAAACATGTTTGTAATACAAACCAAATAATTTGATTATTTTTTGCAGTAATAGGAGAGAATTATTTTTGATTCTGGTTGACAAGATTTAAAAATCAGGATAAACAGATGATTTTCAATTCTTAAGTTTTTCTGCAATCTGCTGAATCACTTTTATTTCGTTATATTCTGCACAATGCCCTTTCATCGGGGTATAATTTATCGAGGCGTCAGATTTTGGATTCTCCATTTTATGGATCATTTCGTCGAAAGCCCGCATGGCAGGATTCAGGTAAAAGTTATCCATATCTCCGGTCCAGACCCAGATTTTCCCCTTAATTTTCGGGCCAAGGGTTTCCCAGTTGCTTTCAACATATTTTTTCAGATCGTGTTTTTTCCAGTATTCAGCAACTTCGCGATCAATTTTTCCTGTCACCGGATCAAACATCGGTTTTGGCAGTCCATCTTCACCTTTCGGACTGAAAAGCGCAGTAAATGCACTGAACTGGCCACCGGAAGTAACATAAGTATCCGATCTTCCCAACACATTTTCGAATTGAATAAAATCTTTTTGAGATAAAATTGGTTCACCTGTAATATCCCGCATTATCGGACGCAAGTAGTCATATTCGTTGAAAAAAGCATTGTCGTCTTTGTAGATATTGATCAGCTGGCAATTCTCAAAATCAACCTGATCCGGGCTGTATGAAAAACATCCGCCAAAAAAATCGGGATAAAAAAGCTGAAGTGCAAGCGACACCCAGCCACCGGTGCTGCACCCTTCCACAAAACGCGATTCAGGCGTGCCAATTCCCCTGAACTCTTTTTCAATGTATGGAATCAATTCGGTGGTGAGTGCAGTGCCGTAAGGCCCGCTGTTTTCAGAATCAAGCTGGTAGCAGTCGCCAAACGGGCCCTCGCCGTCGAGGTAAACATTCAGTATTTCAGGTGCTTCTTCCGAAGTCCACCAGTCCATATTTCGCAGGAAACGGTTTGCCCGTGTGTAGCGTCCGCCGTAACCTGCAACATTGTAACGCACAGCATATTTCCGTTCCGGCTGATCAAAATAATTGCGGGGCAACACCACTGCAGCTTTCAGGCGCATTTCCTTTCCCCACCATTTCGAAAGTACTTCACTTTTAATATCGACTTCTTTCAGCAATTTGTGATCTGCCAGTTTCATTGGACCGACAATTTTTGTGAGAGGCAATTCAACTGTCCTGTTTTCATCTAAATCGACTAAAAGCGGTTCGCTGTAAAGATTTCCGGGCGCGTTTATCCCTGATTCTTTCGTGTCCTGATCCCACAAAACCTGGATTTTATATTTGCCATTTGGAAAATCTGCCAGTGAAACATCAACCGATTTTACCAGTTTTACATTTTCATCGAATGTGAATTCTTCCGACGCATCCCAGTTTTTCAGGTTTGTGGCAAATATCCGGTTCGATTTATTTGGCCAGGTATTCATCCGCGGTTCGCGGCTTTCACTGTCGCCAATAAAAAGGAAAATCCTTCCGATCGGATTGAAATCTTTCAGAACTTCTTTCGAAACCGATGTCTTTACCTGTAGTTTACTGTTTTGTGCAAATATTGAAGTTATGCTTAACAGGCTTATAATCAGAAATAAGGATTTATATTTTCTCATTTGAATAAGTTTTTTTACTGTAATTACTGGCTTAAAAATAGTAATATCCGGTTCAGAAAGATTGCAACCGGTGATTTTATTGATAATCCGGGTTCATTCAGATTCAAAAAATGAAAAGTAAATTACGAATAGTTTTATCTTTGTTTATCTAAAAAACATCAAAAACAATAATACTATGACATTCAAATACCAGAAACCTTTTCCAATTTTAAAAGACGAAACAAATTACCGTTTACTGACCAAAGATTTTGTATCCACTGTCAATATCGAAGGACGTGAAATTCTGAAAATAGAACCAGAAGGTCTTGAACTTCTTGCCTGTAAAGCTTTTGCCGATGTTTCATTCTACCTGAGAACTGCTCATCTTGAAAAATTGGCCAAAATTCTCAAGGACCCGGAAGCCACCGACAACGACCGTTTTGTGGCGCATACCATGCTGATGAACCAGGTTGTTTCTGCCGAAGGTGAACTTCCAACCTGCCAGGATACAGGTACAGCCATTGTAATCGGGAAAAAAGGGGAAAATGTATTTACCGGTGTCAGCGATGCAAAACATTTGTCGAAAGGTATTTACGATACTTACCAGGAGCGTAATCTGCGTTATTCCCAGGTTGTTCCGCTTACCATGTTCGACGAGAAAAATACAGGATCCAACCTGCCTGCTCAGATTGATATTTATGCTGAGCAGGGTAATGAATATGAGTTTCTGTTCATCACAAAAGGTGGAGGATCGGCAAATAAAACATACCTGTACCAGCAAACAAAATCGCTGCTAACTGAAGAAGCGCTGACAAAGTTTGTAAAGGAGAAAATAATGGATCTTGGCACTTCGGCTTGTCCGCCTTACCATCTGGCACTTGTAATTGGGGGGACATCGGCTGAAGCTACTTTGGCAACCGTGAAAAAAGCATCGGCAGGATATTACGACAATCTTCCAACTGAAGGAAATGAAGGCGGCCAGGCATTCCGTGATTTAGAGTGGGAAGTAAAAGTTGAAAAAATTGCGCAGGAATGTGGTCTTGGAGCTCAATTTGGAGGTAAATATTTTGTTCATGATGTCAGAGTTGTTCGCCTTCCCCGGCACGCTGCTTCATGTCCCGTGGGTTTAGGTGTAAGCTGCAGTGCCGACAGAAATATTAAAGCCAAAATAAATAAAAATGGAATCTGGCTCGAAGAACTGGAAAAGCATCCTGAAAAATTCCTGCCAGCAAAAGCACCATCGATGCAGTCTGCCGTTGACATTGACCTCGACCGCCCGATGGAAGACATTTTAAAAGAACTTTCGAAATACCCGACAAAAACAAGATTAAATCTGAACGGAACTTTGATTGTTGCCCGCGATATTGCCCATGCACGCATCAAAAAAATGCTGGACGAAGGGAAACCGATGCCGGAATATTTCAAAAATCACCCGGTTTATTATGCCGGCCCTGCAAAAACGCCGAAAGGCATGGCCAGCGGAAGTTTCGGCCCAACAACAGCCGGAAGGATGGATGTTTATGTAAACGAGTTTATGAGCCATTGCGGATCGATGATTATGGTGGCAAAAGGAAACCGTACGCAGCAGGTTACCGATGCCTGTAAAAAATATGGTGGTTTTTATCTTGGATCAATTGGCGGGCCGGCTGCTATTCTGGCGAAAAACAGCATCAAATCGGTTGAAATTGTTGACTTTGAAGAACTCGGAATGGAAGCAGTCCGCAAAATCAGGGTTGAAAATTTCCCTGCTTTTATTATCGTTGACGATAAGGGAAATGACTTTTTTAAACAGTTGTAGCTGAATGAAAGCTGTTTATTACGAACAATTTCATGGGCCAGTTGAAATAAAGCAAGTTCCAGATCCGAAAGTATCACCTGACAGTGTGATTGTGAAAGTGGAAGCCACTGGTTTGTGCCGCAGCGATTGGCACGGCTGGATGGGACACGACCCAGACATCGTTTTACCACACGTTCCCGGTCACGAACTGGCCGGAACAATTGTTGAAACCGGTTCAGCAATCAGAAACTTTACTATTGGAGACCGTGTAACTGTCCCGTTTGTCAGTGGTTGCGGTCATTGTCCGGAGTGTGTTTCAGGAAATCACCAGGTTTGCGATAACCAGTTTCAGCCAGGATTTACCGCATGGGGATCCTTTGCTGAATTTGTCGAGATAAAATATGCAGATATTAATCTGGTAAAATTGCCCGATGAGATTGATTTTATTACAGCTGCCAGTCTTGGTTGCCGTTTTATCACTTCTTTTAGGGCAGTTGTTGATCAGGGAAAAGTGTCAGCCGGACAATGGGTTGCGGTTCATGGCTGCGGTGGAGTGGGGCTTTCGGCAATTATGATTGCAGCAGCGTCAGGTGCAAATGTTATTGCAGTTGACATCGACGACGAAAAACTGAAACTTGCGGAGAAAGTTGGGGCCAACATTCTGATCAATTCGAAAAAAATCGAAAACATTCAGGAAGAGTTCAAACGTATTACTGTACGTGGCGTTCATGTTTCCATTGATGCGCTGGGAAGCCAGGAAACCTGCTTTAATTCCATTTCCTGTTTGCGCAAACGGGGAAAACACATTCAGGTTGGATTAATGACCGGCGACCACAAACACCCGAAAATACCAATGGACAAAGTGGTTGCGCATGAACTGGAGATTTTGGGAAGTCACGGAATGCAGGCTTTCAGGTATTCCGAAGTTTTTGACATGATAAAATCCGGAAAACTGAATCCCGGGCTGCTGGTGGGCAAAACCATTTCACTGGAAGAAGCTCCTGAAGCACTGATGAATATGAACAAGTTTGAAAATACTGGAGTAACCGTAATTCAACTGTAAAATGGAAAATCTGAAAATCACAATTATTCAACCTGACATAATTTGGGAAGATGTCAGGGCAAATCTCAATAAATACCCGGTTCTGCTGGAAAAAACCGAAGATACTGATATCATTATTTTTCCTGAGATGTTTACCACCGGTTTTTCGATGCATCCTGAGAAACTATTTGAAACAATGGAAGGCATTTCAATACAATGGATGAAAAAAACTGCAAAAGAAAACAATGCTTCTGTATTGGGAAGCCTGATAATTAAAGATAATAACAAGTTTTACAACCGGGCTGTCTGGGTTTTCCCAAACGGTGAAATTGATTTTTACGACAAAAGGCATTTATTTTCATTGGGACAAGAACAACTTCATTATTCCCCTGGAAACATAAAGACGATAATTGAATACAAAGGCTGGCGTTTTTGCCCGCTTATCTGTTACGATTTACGTTTTCCGGTCTGGAGCAGAAACACCGAGAATTATGATGTTTTGATTTATATGGCAAATTGGCCATCACCAAGGCAACATCACTGGAAATCGTTGCTGGTTGCGCGCGCAGTGGAAAACCAGTCATATTGTATCGGAGTCAATCGCACAGGGAATGACGGTGCCGGATTAAATTATGCTGGTGATTCGGTTATGATAAAACCTGATGGCACAGCGACTTTTTTGGATAGCAACGAAATACAACAAACCTTTGAAATTTCATATTCTGATCTTCAGGATTACAGAAGAAAATTCCCTTTTTTAGTTGACAGGGATAGATTCCAGATTCTTAATCCTTGATTCTGGATTCTGGATCCTGTATTTTGTATTTTGTATTTTGTATAATTGGTCATTAGTCACTGGCAATTAGGACAAATACCTGATGTTGAATGGTTAAATCTAATATCTTTAATCTCCTTTTAAAATATATTGACTAAAATATTAGTCATATAAATTACTGTAAACCTGGCATTTGTAAAATATTCTTAAAATAACTAAAAATTTAGTTTGAAAACTAAATAATTAGTTATAGATTTGATCCGGATATCCATGAGAGCATTAAATGAAAATTATCAATCAAAAATTAAAGTCATGAAAACAATTCAAATGATTTTGGTACTTGCCATTATTATCGGGGCAGGGAAAACGGAGATCAAAGCCCAGAATGAAAAAGTAAAAGATGGTGTTTACAATGAATGTGAAGTTATGCCCGAATACCCCGGGGGTGTGAATGCGCTGATGAGCGATATTGTGGCAGCTGTAAAATACCCTGAAGAAGCTAAAAAGAACGGAATCCAGGGAAAAGTGTATGTAAGTTTTGTTGTCGATGAAAAGGGAAAAATCAAAGACACAAAAATTGCCAGGGGAGTTGATCCGTCACTTGACAAAGAAGCGTTGCGGGTAGTTTCGGGTCTCGAAAAAACCTGGACTCCCGGCAAGGACAAAGGTAAAACTGTGAAAGTTGCTTACACGTTGCCCATCAACTTTGCGCTCGACAAAAACAAAAAAGAAAAGTGAAACATTTACAATCATACCTAATGAATTAGTTTATAAACTAAATACTTAGGTATGATTTTTGATATTTGTTTGCTTGCTTTTACAAATCAGAAAGTCCACGAAAATGAAAGAACTTACGAAAGCCGAGGAACAAATTATGCAGTTACTCTGGGAACAGGAAAAGGCATTTGTCAAAGATATTGTTGACCAGATGCCACACCCTAAACCCGCCTACAATACGGTTTCCACCATTATCCGCATTCTGGAGAAAAAAGGTTTTGTGGGCCACAATGCTTATGGAAAAACGCACGAGTATTTTCCGTTGGTTTCAAGAAAAGATTATACAAGTACCTACATGAAATCGTTCATTCGCAACTATTTCAGCGGATCATTCCAGGAAATGGTATCATTTTTTGCCAAAGAAGATAAAATGTCGATTGCCGATCTGGATGAACTGATGGATGATGTAAAACGCGATCTGGAAAACGAAAACAGGTGAAACCATGAAAAGCCTTGTCAATTTTATTATTGAATCAGGAATCAGTGTTTCACTGTTTTCAGTTATTTATGTACTTTTTCTACGTCGCGAAACGTTTTTCAGAACCAACCGGATGTTCCTTTTACTTTCAGTCTTATTCTCGATTTTACTGCCTTTTCTGAGATTCAAAATATTGAATCCGCAGCCGGTTTTGCTTTCAGAAATTACCGTTACACCTTATCGTAACCTGTTGGAATCGATAACCGTTTACGGACACGGAATTTCAGGAGATATTGAGAATGTGGTAGTTACTACTCAATCAATACTTTACTTTTATTTTGCAGGAGTCCTGCTCTTTATCAGCCTGTTTTTATTCCGTCTTCTTCAGATTATTATTAAAGTCATCAGAAACAGGGTGGTGGAACAAGAGGGGTTTAAATTGGTTATTTTGAATAAAGATATCGCACCTTTTTCATTTCTGAATTATGTGTTTATCGGGGAATATTCCTTACAGAATGCAGGCTACAACAGAATGCTGATACACGAACTGGAACATGTAAAACAAGGACATTCTTTTGATGTGATAATTCTCGAACTCCTGACTGCTTTTCAATGGTTTAACCCGTTTATGTGGTTGCTGCGCCGGGCAATCCGCGAAAATCACGAATACCTGGCCGACAGGGCCGTGCTGAACGCTGGCGCAAGCCGGGGCGAATACAAACAATTACTTTTAAATCAATTTATTGGCGAACAGTTGGTTGTCGCTAATAACTTTAATTATTCATTAATCAAAAACCGAATTAAAATGATGTCAAAAATAAAATCATCCAAAATAGCACTGACCAAAACTGCAATCGGAATTTTGATGGCAGCTGCTTTATTAATTGCTTTTGCCTGCGAGCAAAAAGAATCGGTTGAAACAAAATCTGTTCAAAATGAAGGAGTCACAGTTGTTTCAACCATTCAGGATGATGGAAAAATTAAAATTGAGGGAACAGCAGACAATCTGATGAAATATAAGGCTATGTTTGCAAATTCTTCTGATTTTGAGATTATTACTGATAGTCTTGGTAACACCTTTCTTGTTAAAAAAGTTGTTCAACAAAAATCACTTAACTCAGGTGAAGAAGTCTTTTTTGTAGTAGAAGAGATGCCGGAATTTCCGGGTGGAGAGCAGTCTCTGCGCGAATTTATCGCAAAAAATATTCAATATCCGGCAGAAGTAGCGAAGAAAGGAATACAGGGTAAAGTTTATGTAACTTTTGTGGTGGGTACAGATGGTAATGTAAAAGATACAAAAATTGCCCGCGGGGTTGATCCGTCGCTGGATGCAGAAGCGCTGCGTGTTGTAAGTAAAATGAATGGCTGGAAACCCGGCAAGCAGAAAGGTCAGCTGGTAAATGTGAGTTACACAATTCCGATCAATTTTAAACTTCAATAATTGCAATTTCAAGGGCGAAGAAAAATATTAGAGTAATTGAATAGTAATTTCTTCGCTCTTTTGAATTAACCTATTTCATGAAAATACATCACTTCATCCCGTTTTTATTGATTTTGTTTCAGAACATTGGTGTTTGGGCTCAATCTGAAACCGATTTACTGATATTGAATAAAAAATATGATGAAGCATTGATCAAAATCGAAAAAGAAATTAATCAGAATCCGGATGCCGTGTTATTCTTTAAAAAAGGACTTATTCTTGAATCCCTTCAAAAATACACCGATGCAATTGAAGCATTCAAATCAGCCGATCAGTTAACTCCCGGAAATCCTGAAATCACAGGTGAAATTGCAGAATGTTATGCTACAATCGGGAATTATTTTGAAGCCAGGGATTACTTTGAGAAAACGCTGCAAATTCAAAGAGATAATTCAGAAATAAAAGCTAAAGCCGGAAGAAACTATATCAACCTGAAAGATTTCAAAAAAGCATACAATTGTTTTTCAGATGTTTATGCTAAGGATTCGAGTAATATTTACTGGAATAAACAATTGGCCTTTTGTGCATTCCGTGT
>JBBIPU010000026.1:11468-33653 GCA_037442685.1 Draconibacterium sp.
AAAAAGCCAACGAATTGGACCCGGAAAACAAAGAAGTTCTGTTTGAAATTGCCACCACTTACGAGGAGTTCAATTCGAATAAAACGCTGGCGCTTAATTATTATCGTTTATATTTGATAGAAGCAGGTGAAAATGGAAAAAATGTGGATTACGCGTTAAGCAGAATCACCAAGCTAAAAGAAGAAATGTTTTTCGATGAATAATTCAAATTCCGGTTTTTTCCCTGACCAGGTTGCTGAGCTGAGTTCTGTTTTTTACTCCGAGTTTCGAGTAAATGCGGTAATTGTGATCTTTAACCGTTTGAAGTGTAATAAAAAGCTTTTCAGAAATCGCCTTGTTTGATTTTCCAGTACAAATTTCTATAATAATCTCCGATTCACGTTTTGATATTTCGTACAACCTGCAGAAATCAATGAAATTCATGCTGTTAGAAGTTGGCGGTGAAATATGTTGTTTTTCATTCAGTTTTAAAATCACGGGAATCAAAATGCTGATTGCAAACAAAAGAATAATTGAAATACACACTGAAAACGAACCAAAAATATCGAAGAACCATAAAATTCCTGAATAGACAATCACTCCCAGGAAATAATACAAGGCATGTGTTTTAGTAAATCTGACTTCTTTTGATATGGGATTGTTTTTCTTTTCAAAAAGAAACGGATACAAAAAGAAACAATGAACGATTAAATTTATTGAAGCAATCGCTCTTACAATAAAGAGTTCAGGTGTGGTTTTGATTTTAACAACACCATTTATTACAAATATTGAAAATACAACAACTGTGATTAAAAGCACCGGAAAGTAAATCAAAGGAAAACTTTTCGATTCGGTAAAACCATTCAGAAGGTAGGCAAACCTGAGCAACATAAACCAACTGACCACCAAAAAAGGGATTCCGATTACAGGGATGAAAATGGTCAGTTTTGTTTTTATTTCATTATTCAGACTTAATTCCGGGAGTATTTCGTGCAGCGCAATATTCCCCCAGATGCCATAAATGAAAAAGGAAATCAGAAAAATCTGTTGATAAAGCAACAGCTGAAATACATGTTTTTGGTGGATTTGATATAACTGGTATGCAATCATTATTCCGACAACCGAAAGCCCTGCCGAAACAATAAAAGTAACCGCATAAAAAACAGTTTCAAACCACATTCCCTTACAACTTTAGTAGTGTTATGCAATTATATAAAAGGTGCTGTATATGAGAACACTACCAAAGTAGTAAATATTAAAAATCCTACCAAAGTATGAAGGATATTTTTTTAATGTATCTTATTTTTGAATCATTAAAAGATCGCAGAAACAATTTAAATCGAAGAAAAATGGAAAACTTGAATCATTACAATCTCGTTCCTTCGGCAGGAGGAAGTTTTAGTTACGCCTGGAGAAAGATATTCCAAAAAGCGTTTTTACCATTACTGGTCACAGTGATTATTGTCGGACTATTAAACGGTCCGGTGGGGGCAACCTGGAAAATAGATGAACATTCCGGATTTCATATACCATTGTTTTTTTTCCCGCTGGCAATGTTAGGATTGGCTTACACAT
The DNA here is from genome assembly GCA_037442685.1 of Draconibacterium sp. GTDB lineage: Bacteria > Bacteroidota > Bacteroidia > Bacteroidales > Prolixibacteraceae > Draconibacterium. The sequence goes on from JBBIPU010000026.1 coordinate 13,023, forward strand.
TTCTTTTTATGCCAGTAATAAAATATGGTGAAAGCCTTGTTTTTTTAAGAGCTATGAAAGATGATGAAGCTGACTTAAAGGACTTGTTTGATGGATTTAGAACCAGATACCTGAATATAATTGTCGCAAATTTAATTGTTAACGCGCTGGTAATCATTGGCATAGTTATGCTGATTGTTCCGGGCATTATCATTGCCTGCCGGTTGGTATTTGTATCGTATCTGGTAATGGATAAAAACCTGGAACCGATGAAAGCTGTTGAAAAAAGCTGGCAAATGACAAAAGGCTACGGATGGACAATTTTCGGAATGGCAATAATTTCATTTTTTGTATTCATCGCAGGATTAATTGTGTTCTTAGTGGGAGCAATCATCTCAATGATGTGGATTCATGCAGCTTTTGCAACTATTTACCAGTCGGTTCTGAACAGCCTTGACGACGAAAACCCGATTCCTATTTTAGGAGTTAACGAAGTAAAATAAACCTGACCAAGTCTGATGAAGCCCGGAATTTTTTCCGGGCTTTTTGTTTTTAAATACACTTCTTTACTTACTTTGGCAACATAATTATCGGGGATGAAGAGACTTTTTCTGTTCGTTGTTTTAAATGCATTGTTTAGCTTTACAAATGCACAGTATTTTCAAACAGGCCAGGATCCGGCCTCGCTCAAATGGAGGCAGATCAACACCCTGAATTTTCAGATTATTTATCCCGATTACTATGAAAATCAAGCACAAAAGCTGGCGTCAGTAATGGAAAAGGTTTATCTCTTAGGTGGAAAGACCCTGAATTATTCCCCGAAAAAAATCTCAATTATTTTACATACCCAAACAGTAAAATCAAATGGTCTGGTGGCCTGGGCTCCTAAACGTGCAGAGTTTTATACAATTCCCGATCAAAGAATTTATGCTCAGGATTGGATTGAACAACTTGCGATTCATGAGTTCAGGCATGTTGTGCAAATTGATAAGATAAACAGCGAATTGCCTAATATCATTAAGATTCTGCTGGGAGAACAGGGAACTGCACTGGTTTTTGGTGCATATGTACCGTGGTGGTTCATCGAAGGCGATGCAGTGGTTTCAGAAACTGCATTCAGTAACTCAGGACGAGGCAGGGTTCCTTCTTTTTTAATGGAAAATAAAGCTCTGGCGGTTGAAAAAGGAATTTATAAATACGATAAAGCGTACAACGATTCCTACAAAGATTTCGTTCCCGATCATTACAAACTGGGATATTATCTGGTTGGTCAATCACGCGAAAAATATGGTACGGAGTTGTGGAATTCGGTTTTGAATCGTGTCGGGACAAAACCATTTTCTTTAAATCCATTTAATAAAGCCTTAAAGGAAACAACAGGAATGAATAAAGTTCAGTTGTACAATTCGGTTTTTGAAGACCTTAAAAAAGAATGGACAGAAGACGATAAAAAATATCAACCGGCTGATTTTAAGATTGTTTCACCCGACAAGAAAACATACACTAATTATACTTACAATTACTTGTTAGATGATTCAACATTAATTTCTTATAAAACTGCATTAAACGAAGTGGCTTCGTTTGTAAAAATTAATTCAAAAGGAGAGGAAAAGAAAATAATTGTCCCCGGGATTATTTTTGACGAATCGGTGAATTATCGGGACGAATGGCTTGTTTGGTCCGAGCAAATTCCGGATGCTCGCTGGCAACACAGCGGGAAATCATTCATCCGGGTGCAAAATATAGAAAATGGGTTAAAGAAGACAGTTTATCCTGAATTTACAGCATTTTCGCCATCAATATCACCTGATAAGAAAAGTGTCCTGACTGTTGAATCAGATTTCTCGAGCAACTATTATTTATCGGTTTACAATATCATCGACGGAAAACTTTTGCATCGTTATCAGACCGGTAAAAACAATTACTTTTTCTCACCTGAATGGCTAAATGAAAAGGAAGTCGTTGCGGTTGTACTTTATCCCGAAGGCAAACGCCTGGTAAAAATCGATTTGGAAAACAAACGTCTGGAAATAATTCTGAACAAAGATTTTGGGGAAATAAAAAACCTTCGCGTTCAAAATGATAAAGTTTATTTTGTAGGAAGTATTATGGGAAAGAACAATTTATACAGGTTGAGTTTGATGGATAATTCGGTGGTGCAAATTTATGAAGCCCGTTTTGGAATTGAATCTCCGGCAATATCGCCAAATGGTAAAAACCTGGTACTAAGTGATTATACTTCCGATGGATTCAGATTAATAAAAATCGATGCAGAAACCGCAAAAGAAATCGGATCAGATCATTTTGAAAAGAAAAATTATAAACTGGCCGACGAACTGGCAAAGCAGGAATCGGGGATTATCGATTTTTCAAAATCCGACACTGCCGGATACGAATCAAAAAAGTACAATAAAATCAATCACCTTTTTGATTTTCACAGTTGGGCACCAGCTGCAGTCGATGTAAATACCTATGAAATTTCGCCTGGAGTAAGTATTCTCTCGCAAAACAAACTTGGAACCGCATTTTTAAATCTGGGGTACGAATGGAATATCACTGAAAAAACGGGTAATTTTTATGGTAAGTTCACTTTCAAAGGCTGGTATCCGGTTTACGATTTTGAAATCAATTCAGGAAGCAGCGCATCAGAATATGCCACAACAGAACATATTACGGATGGAAATGGCGTTGTTACGGGTCTTGACACAATTATTAAGCGTTTTACCTGGGTAAACAACAATATTAACGCCGACATACGGGTTCCCCTTGATTTTTCGCAGGGACAATTCACCCGTTTTTTTCAACCTGAAATCAAATATGATCTTACCTATTATAAGCATAATTCAACTACTCCTGATAAATTTTATGAAGGAAGCTTTCAATCGCTGACATATCGCCTTTATTATCAACAGCTACTGCGTAAAAGTATGCAAGATGTTTACCCCAACTTTGGTGCAGTTCTGGAAGGAATGTACCGTCACTCACCATTTGGTGAAATGGATTTAGGTTCACTTAAACTTTTGCAGGGTTATCTTTTTTTACCAGGAATACTGGCTAGCCACGGAATCAGAATCTATGGAGGTGCACAGGATAAAATGTATGATGGAACGATTGGATTTTCAGAAGTAATAAGATATCCGCGAGGCTGGGGGAAAATTAATACCAATCAAATGGTAAGTTTTGCCACCGATTATAAATTTCCCGTATTTTACCCTGAATGGAGTCTGGGCGGTCTGGTTTACCTCCAACGTGTAAATGCTTCAATATTTGCTGATTATGGTCGTTTAAATGCCAATATTTACCATAATGGCGAGGTAACCGGTACTTTTAACTCAACAATTACATCGTATGGAATTGAATTAACGGGAAATGCAAACTTCCTCCGCTTCTATGCACCCGTTGAAATAGGAGTGAGAGCCTCGTATCTGCCAGAAAAACAAGATGTTTACTTTAACTTTTTGTTTTCAATTGACTTCAACTCGCTTTAATGTAAAGACAGTTAATTCTGCGGGCATGTTTATTCTCCAGGGAATTCCAACTGTTCCTAATCCGGCGTTAACATATAACTGCGAATCTTTATATCGATATAATCCACCCCAGTTTTTACGTGCCAGATAAGCAAAACTGAATGTTATACCTGCTTTCATAATTCCCCACTGAAAGCCATGAGTATGACCTGAAAGCGTCAGATTTATATCATCCCTGTATCTAATTTCCTGTTCCCAAAAGGCAGGATCATGCGAAAGTAAAATCTTAAATGAACTTTGTGGAATTCCTTTCATTGCTTTTTTAAGGTCGGCATATTGAGGGAATGGTGGATGCCCCCAGTTTTCCACTCCAATCAAATATATTGAATCATTCCCAGATTTTAACACAACATGCGAGTTGTCAAGTAACTCAAAACCAAAGGTTTTCTGAGTGGCAATAATTTTTTCGAAATTTTCCTTTTTACTTTCATCATTGTCCCAGTTTGTATAATTTCCATAATCGTGATTGCCAAGAACTGAAAAGCATTTCCTGTTTTCAGTGATTTTTTTAAAAATGTCGCCCCAACCTTCAAGTTCATTCGAAAAATTATTTACCATATCTCCGGTAAAAAAAACAAAGTCAGGATTAATTTTTTTGGTTTTATCAAGAACTTCATCCATTAAAGTTGATGACTTGAAAAAGTTTCCGAGATGAATATCTGAAATTTGCAATATTCGCATACCATCAAATTCATCCGGTAAATCAGAAAATTTCAATTCAATATTATTTGTTATCAGTTTTTTTATTCCAAATAAAGAACCATAAATTACGCTGGAACTCATTCCTAAAGACAAAATAAGTCCCATCATATAAATTATTTTTTTACTCTTGACAGGCACAAATGCTCCGATAACAAAAGAAAAAAACATCAGAATTTTAAAAACAAAATCAGCTGTTAAAATTACATTGTAGATCAAATGAACTGAATAATCTTTCAGATTGCGCGTTGTAAATGGCCAAACATAAAGTATGACAAAAAACAGTATTACTAAAATGGAAGATATAACAAATATCCTACTAAGTTTCCGTTTATTCCGGTGTGAAGCAACACCTACAAGGCTTTTTGCTGCTCCAAATGATATAATGGAATAAAAAAACAGAAAAACAACAATGAAAATAAGCTGAAATGATCTCATTCTATTTAAACAGGTTAAATTAAATTATTTGACCGTAAAATTAATAAAAAGCAATTACGTTAAAAATCATTTAATATCAACACATTATATATAATAAGCTGCTTATTTAACGCCTTCAGAATTCAATTTTCATATTCTAAAATACATTATTACATAAATTTCAAATTTTCAACTTAAAATATTCCATATTACAGAAGTTTAAACAATTGTAAAAAAGATGAATTTCTGTTTACAACATATCTAAACAATCAATGAATTAAACACTAAAATAACTTGCAACATTTTTATTCTATTTAGTTAATTCCTTGAAACCATTTTACATTTTTACTTTATTAGAACAATTATAACAGATTACAATAAAATCTATTGTTTCATAAATTCTATTTATTGTTTAATAAACTAAACAATAATTTATTAGAACCTGATTCCTGTTATGGAAAATATTTTTTTAGTAACCAGTTAATTTATTACAACTATATATGATATTTAATTACAACTAAAGTTTGATAAATTATATTTTATTTATCATTATATCAATATATTATATCAATTAATTTTCAGCATGCTTTAATTAACTGGTGAACTAATGAAATAAATATTGTTACAATACAAAATTATACATATTTTATTACTGTTTTCCAGCTATTTATAGCATTTACTTAAACCAAATAATAGCATGTTTGTTTAAACAGGCTGATTTCTTTCTTTAAAAATATTTCTATAGAAGTGAATTTTGTAAAAATTAAATATTACATTCGTACACTTTATTTTCATAAATTACTTTACATAAGAAGGAATTATGAAATGATAGAAACCTTAAAAATCGATGAAGGACCGCATTAAAAAATATATGGAACATAAAAACATTTCGGCTGGTGAATTAGCATCGTTGCTTGATGTACAGCGGTCGAATATTTCCCATATATTGAATGGACGTAATATGCCAGGCGCAGCTTTTATCGAAAAGTTTCTGATCAGCTTTCCTGATCTGAATGCCAGGTGGCTTTTAACTGGTGTTGGTGAAATGACATCGGATACAGAGACGTCGGTAAAACAGGAGAAATTACAGCAGGATGAAGCATTTGTACCGCCTGTTAAAATGCCAGTACATAATCTGATCGGCGGTAAAGTTGAAAAATCGATTGATAAAGTCGTGCTGTTATTTACAGATGGGACTTTTACTGATTATAAAAAATGAAGAAGATGATTGATGACTTATAAACTCCACATTCTACTTTCCAGTAAGTTGTGATAAAATGAGGGTTGCTATCAAATAGCAACCTTTTTTTTGAAAAATTCAGGCTTTAAGTGCAATACATTACTCAATTGTTCATACAAAAGATCAGTTTGTTTATATACTGATGAATTAAAGAAGTATTGCAAATTCTGATTAAATCTTCAGGCAATAAATAGAATATTACCAGTTAAATATTTACCGGATCCATTTTCGAAAAGAAAAACACGGTATCGGAAATTAATTTGAATTAAAAATATTCTTTTATAAAATCATGTCCATATCCTTAATTGGCTGTAATAGTGTTTGTTATACATATCTATAATTTAGAATAAAAATAAATTACATAAATGCACCCAATATATCTATTTTATATTCACAAATGTATTGTTAATCTAAAATTTATTATTACATTTGTAATGTGATAAATCGATAGAAATTTTTGGATTATAAGGTGATAAACGAAAAAATTTACAAACCCAATTAAGTTATTCGTTAATAATACAGAGTTACTAGGTCGTTAGGAATAGCGGCCTTTTTCCTTTATTTATAGCTTGTTGTATTATCTTGTACTATTTAAAATCGGGCATTATCATATCTTATGTTATTTAATGTCATTATTTATTTCTGTATATCAATTTTGCATTCAAAATAAACTCTTACTTTATAACATATTGTAATCCAATGATATGTCATTGCCACACAATTTATTGTTTTGGGTTGATTTAAAATATTACATTTTAATCATATAATAATTCACAAATGTATTGTTTGTTTGAAAAATTATTTTTACATTTGTATTGTTGTTTTACAGTAGCAACTATTTCTTATCGAATAAAATTTACATGTTTTGATATTAATCCGAGTAAAGTTAGTTTAGGAAAAGTACAGAAATCAAGACCGTCAAGAGTGACGGTCTTTTTTATTGTTGTAAAAATAATTGCAAAGAAATACTTCTCAGTAATTTTTATCTTTGCAGTCAAATTTTGCCAATATGAATAAAAAGGAAGTTAGAAATTTAGTGGTAACTGAAAATTCTGCATTAAATACTACTAATTTTTTAATTAAATTAAGTTCTGTTGAATCCTTACCTCACATAAATCCAGGTCAGTTTGTCAATGTCGAAATTAAGGATTCCGGTGAAATTTTTTTAAGAAGACCTTTTTCAGTGTTCGAAGTTGATTATGTCAAAAACACATTTTCGTTAATTGTTAAAATTTTAGGCAGAGGATCTAAAAAACTCACAGAAATCGAAACCGGCGCATTATTAAATGTAATATTTCCTTTAGGCAGAGGATATACATATCCGGATAAAAATGACAAAATTTTGCTTATTGGCGGTGGCAGCGGTATTGCTCCAATGCTGTTTCTTGCAAAAGAATCAGGTTTAGATGCTGACAATGTAAATTTATTATTGGGTGCCAGAACAGCGGAAGACCATATCAATGTGGATAGTTACCGTAAATATGGCAATCTCTTTTTTACAACTGAAGATGGCTCGTTAGGTGAAACAGGATTTGTTACACAGCATTCTGTTTTTGCAGGAAATTTGAAATCGTTTGATAAAATATATGCATGTGGCCCCGATGCAATGATGAAAGCCATTGCCAGGGAAGCTAAAAGAGAGAATGTTTTTTGTGAAGTATCTCTTGAAAATCTGATGGCATGTGGTTTCGGCGTATGTCTTTGTTGCATCGAACCTACCGTAAAAGGTAATTTATGTGTGTGTACCGATGGACCGGTTTTTAATATTAATGAATTAAAATGGTGAACTTAAACGTAAAAATTAAAGATCTGGAATTCAAAAATCCGGTGATGACCGCATCGGGCACTTCCGGTTTTGCCGAGGAACTAAATGATTTTTATGATATTTCAGTGTTGGGGGCAATTTTGTTAAAGGGAATTACTTTAAAGAACCGCGATGGTAATCCATATCCGAGAATGGCCGAAACCGCTTCCGGAATGTTAAATGCAGTCGGACTTCAAAACAAAGGAGTTGATTATTTTATCAAAAACATTTATCCACGTATTAAAGATTACAATACTCATCTGATTGCAAACGTAAATGGTTCAAAAGTAGAAGAATATATTGAGGTAACTGAAAAAATAAACGAATTAGAAAAGATTGCTGCAGTAGAATTAAATATATCTTGTCCGAATGTAAAAGAAGGGGGAATGTCATTCGGAATAAGTTGTCCCAGCGCTATAGCAGTTACAAGGGAAGTACGAAGAGTTTGCAGTAAGCCGCTGATAGTAAAATTATCGCCAAACGTTACGGATATTGCGGAAATTGCAAAAGCGGTGGAAGGACAGGGTGCTGACAGTGTTTCACTTGTCAATACTTTTTTGGGAATGGCAATCGATGCGGAAAAAAGAATTCCCCGGCTTTCAACGATCACCGGAGGATTATCGGGCCCGGCAATAAAACCGATCGCATTAAGAATGGTATGGCAGGTGTATAATGCTGTAAAAATACCAGTTATCGGTATGGGAGGAATTATGAATGCCACAGATGCCATCGAGTTCATTATTGCAGGCGCTTCTGCTGTTCAGGTTGGAACTGCAATTTTTAAAAATCCGTTTATTCCTGTCGAAATTATTGATGGGATTCAATCTTACCTTGTTAGGCATAAAATAAATTCAATCAGCGATCTGGTGGGTAGTCTTAAGTACTGATGTATTATTTTTAACCTCTAAAAAATTAAAACTTCCAACTTACTTTTTTACCTGTAAATTCATTTTTTAAAATGCTTCATAATTCTTAATTTTAAAAGTGTGAAGTATTAAAGATTTGATGATTCTTAATTTCTTTCAAATATGATTATAAAATAAAATTGCAATGTGAACATTTCAATTTTCGGCTTGTTATATAAAGCATAAATTACAATTAAATAAAAAAACTATAACTATAATCATGTCAAATTTTCAAATTGTAATGCCCAAACTTGGCGAAAGCATCCAGGAGGGCACAATAACCAAATGGTTTGTAAAAGAAGGTGATACGGTTCAGGAAGATGACATTCTTTTTGAGGTTGCCACCGACAAAGTTGATTCTGAGATTCCATCTCCTGTTGATGGTGTCATTACAAAAATATTGTTTCCCGAAAACAGTCTGGTGCCGGTAGGAGAGGTTCTGGCTATTATAAATATGGGAGGAGAAGCAAATGCCACAGAAGTTTCTGCAGCTCAGACAGTTAATAAAAACTCTTCGGATACTGGGAAAATTCAGTCAGAAGAAACAATTAAAGAAAAGACAATCGATAATGTTCGGGATTTGTCAAACAAATTTTACTCACCGCTGGTAAAAACCATTGCAAAGCGCGAAAACATTTCATTTGAGGAACTTGAAACCATTGAAGGTTCCGGGGCAAATGGAAGGGTACAGAAAAAAGATATTCTTGATTACCTTGAAAACAGGAAAAGCGGAGTTGCAGTTACTCCAATCCAAAAAGAGGAAACGGTTATTATCCGCAAATCCGTTACTCCACCGCCGGTTTCTGTTGGTGCAGGAGATCAGATAATCGAAATGGACAGGGTGCGCAAACTTATTGCTGAACACATGGTTATGTCGAAGCAGGTGTCTCCACATGTTACATCGGTTGTCGAAGCTGATGTTACCGAACTGGTTATCTGGAGAAACAATAATAAAGAAGCATTTGAGAAAAAATATGGTGAAAAGATAACGTTCATGCCTGTTTTTACTGAAGCTGTTGCTTCTGCGCTTTCCGAATTTCCGTTTGTAAATTCTTCCGTTGATGGAGACAGAATAATATTGAAAAAAGACATCAACATCGGGATTGCAGTGGCAAAACCTGATGGAAATCTGATAGTTCCGGTTATAAAAAATGCAGAACAAAAAAATCTTGTCGGCATTACAAAAGAACTAAACAGACTGGCAAATGCAGCAAGGAACAATAAACTGGCCATTGAAGAAATCCAGGGAGGAACCTTTACAATTACGAATTTCGGTACATTCCGAAATCTGATTGGCACACCTATTATTAATCAGCCGCAGGTAGCAATACTTGCCACTGGCAGTATCGAGAAAAAACCGGCAGTTCTGGAAACCCCGGCAGGTGATGTGATTGCCATCCGACATAAAATGTTTCTTTCACTGTCGTACGACCACCGGATTATTGATGGAGCTTTGGGTGGAGCATTCTTAAGAAAAATTGCTGATAACCTCGAACAATTTGACATTAACCGCATTGTGTAAAAATTAGAATCAGAAATAAAATGATTGAATTAGAAATACCTAAAATCTATTCCATTAAAACAACGGACAAGGAAACGTTAAGAAAATGGTTTTACCTGATGGTACTTGGCCGTGCTATAGACGACAAAGCTCCAAATTACCTGAAACAGGCAATTGGCTGGTCGTATCATGCACCGTATGCCGGCCATGATGGCATTCAGTTAGCTGTTGGTCAGCATTTTGAGAAGAATAAAGATCATATATTCCTCTATTACCGCGAAATGCTGACAGCAATGTCATGTGGCATCACAGCAGAAGAAATTATTCTGAATGGCATTTCAAAAGCTACTGATCCTTCCAGCGGCGGACGTCACATGTCGAACCATTTTGCAAAACCTGAATGGAATATTCACAGTGTTTCATCTTCTACCGGAAATCATACGCTACATGCAGTTGGTGTTGCACGGGCAATTAAATATTATGGCGAAAAAGCCGTGGCATTCAGTGGTCAGGGTGAATCTTCAGTTAGTGAAGGTTATGTTTACGAAGCTTTTAATGGTGCCGACAAGGAACAGCTTCCTGTAATTTTTGTGATCCAGGATAACGGTTATGGAATTTCGGTGCCAAAAAAAGATCAGACTGCAAACCGGAAAGTGGCAAATAACTTTACCGGATTAAAAAATACACGAATTATTCATTGTAATGGCAAAGATGTTTTCGATTCGATGAATGCCGTGGCAGAAGCCAAACGAGTTGCGATAGAAGAATCGAAACCCGTTATTTTGCAGGCCAATTGCGTGCGAATACATTCTCATTCGAATTCTGATGATCATCTTCTCTATAGAAATCAGTCGGAAAGAAATTATGTTCAGGAATACGATCCGCTTGCAAAATTCAGGAGGATGTTAATCCGATATGAAAGATTCACCGAAGAAGAAATCCTGGAGATTGAGCAGGCAGCAAGAACTGAATTAAAGGAAGCCCACAAAGCTGCTTTAAGTGCACCTGATCCGTCGCCTGATTCTATAAATAATTTTGTCTTCCCGGAGCTTTACATTTCTGAAAAATATCCTGAAGGATTGCATAATGAGCAGCAGGGAGAGAAGAAAAAACTCATCACCGCACTAAATGAAACACTGAAAGCTGAATTCAGACACAATCCTGATACTTTTATCTGGGGACAAGACATGGCAAATAAAGATAAAGGCGGAATTTTCAACGTTTCAAAAGGACTGCAACAGGAGTTTGGAGAAAAGCGAGTATTCAATGCACCGATTGCTGAGGATTTTATCGTTGGAACCGCAAACGGGATGTCGAGATACAATGACAAAATCAGGGTTGTGGTGGAAGGAGCGGAATTTGCCGACTATTTCTGGCCGGCAATGGAACAATACGTTGATACCAGCCATGATTACTGGCGCTCGAACGGAAAATTTTCACCGAATATAGTCATTCGCCTCGCTTCCGGCGGGTATATTGGTGGTGGAATGTATCACTCCCAGAATATCGAAGGATCACTGGCTTCCATTCCCGGAGTGAGGATTGTTTATCCTTCATTTGCCGATGATGCTGCAGGCCTGCTGAGAACTGCAATACGATCAAGAGGAATGACAATGTTCATGGAGCCCAAAGCGCTGTATCAGGATCCGAAAGCTGCAACAGTTGTACCCGACGATTTTGAAGTTCCATTTGGCAAAGCACGCATTCGCAGGAAAGGAAATGAACTTACGATCATAACCTATGGAAACACAACTCATCTGAGCCTTGAAGCTGCCAGTCAGCTTGAGAAAGAAGGAAAAAGTGTTGAGGTGATCGATTTAAGAAGTCTTGTTCCGCTCGATGAAGAAACAATTCTGAAATCGATACAAAAAACAAATAAGGTTTTAATTGTTCACGAAGACAAAGTATTTGGCGGATTTGGAGGTGAATTAAGCGCAATTATCACAGAAAAAGCTTTTCATTTACTTGATGCCCCGATCAGAAGGGTAGGTTCAACCTTTACACCTGTCGGATTTAACAGAATACTTGAAAGAGCAATTTTACCAAACACTGAACGTATTTACACTGCAGTAAAAGAGTTAATCGGGTACTAAAATATAACAACAAATGAGTAAAACAGTAATAATTTATAGTTTTCATACCCTGAAGTCGAAAAAGGTCGCTGAAAAAATTATTGAGGCATTTGGCACTGAAAATATACAGGCCATTAATGCAGAGGAACTTACACGCCAGATTTTTGAGGAAAACGATCATTTCATTTTAAGTGCACCAACCTGGTTCGACGGAGAATTACCCAATTATTGGGATGAATTTATTCCAGAACTCGAAGAAATGGATTTAACCAATAAAACATTTGCGGTATTCGGATTAGGCGATCAGAAAGGATATCCTGAAAATTTTTGTGACGCAATCGGAATTCTGGTTGAAGTGCTCGAAAAGTGTGGAGCAAATATCGTTGGAAAAATTCCGGCTGTTGGTTACACTTTCGAATCATCAAAAGCACAGCGTGGAGAAATTTTTGTCGGTCTTTCGCTTGATCAGGAAAACCAGGGACGACTGACCAATGAAAGAGTTGAAAAGTGGGTTGACCAATTGAAAAAGGAAATGAAATAGCAAACCGAAATCATTTTAAAATTAAAGGTTGTTCAGCAATGGACAACCTTTAATTTTAAGCTGTTTTGTTAAATTTGCCAAAATTCATATCTGTGAAAAAGCATAAACACCATTTTTTAAAATTACCCCAGATTATCGGAGGAAAGGAAGCTTTAAAAAAATACATCGAAGCAAATATGGTGTATCCGGAGGAAGCAAAATTAAAACGAATTGAGGGAGCAGTAGAATTAGATACTGAAATTGATGATAATGGACAAGTAATTTCTGTCGAAATAAGAAAAGGTCTGGCAGGTGGTTGCAATGAAGAAGCAGTTAGGCTGATTAAAAATATCAGGTTTGGACAGGTGAAAAATAAAGGGATCAGGTTAAAAACAAAGAAACATTTCAAAATCAGTTTCAAACTTCCTTTGGAAAATACTGTCAATTACCATTTGGTGGAAAATATGAATAAACACTCAGCACCAAAAACCGGTGAAAGTTATTCGTACACCATAAATATTTCCTGAGAAACAGGTTAATAATTATTTAATGATCGGATTTGAATGTTTTCTTAAACTTCATAATATTTTTTTGTCGTTACATTTCTATAAACTTCATTCATCCTGAATTTAAAATTTCATTAATCATCTAATTAAAAGCTGCATAAAATAAATAAAATCAGTCAAATACACAAAAATATAAAGTATTACACATTTGTATCATCCTGTATTTTTATATCTTTAGAACTGGTTAAACTTAAATAGCACACTTGTTTTTCAGTGCACTACCATGATTTTTTATTTGTGAGAGTATTGCGGGAATACTGAGTCGAAAGTCAGGATAATGAGCATGAATATTATTAAAAAATGGTTATTATTTTATACGATAATAAACTCAATAAACTCATTGAATCGTTTTCAGATAAGTTTAATTGATTAATTTTGTGCCTTTAATTTTTAAAAATTCTGAAAATTGTCTGACACAAGATACATATTCGTTACCGGAGGGGTTACTTCGTCGCTGGGGAAAGGAATTTTAGCTGCCTCGCTTGCAAAATTATTACAGTCGAGAGGTTACAGTGTTACTATTCAGAAACTGGATCCTTACATAAATGTCGATCCGGGAACCTTGAATCCATACGAACACGGTGAATGTTACGTAACCGAAGATGGAGCCGAAACCGATCTTGATCTCGGTCATTATGAAAGGTTCCTGAATGAAGCTACTTCTCAGGCAAATAATGTTACCACCGGCAGAATATATCAGTCAGTCATCAGCAAAGAAAGGAAAGGTGATTATCTGGGGAAAACAGTCCAAATCATTCCGCACATTACCGACGAAATAAAACGACGGATAAAAATCTTAGGTTCAAAAGGAAATTATGATATAGTAATTACCGAAATCGGTGGAACTGTGGGCGACATTGAATCGTTACCATACATCGAATCGGTGAGGCAATTGAAATGGGAACTTGGCACAAAAGCTCTTGTCATTCATTTAACATTGGTTCCGTATCTTGCTGCAACGGGTGAACTTAAAACAAAACCTACACAACACTCAGTTAAACAGTTGCTTGAGGCAGGGGTTCAGCCCGATGTTCTCGTATTGCGGACTGAATACAACATTGATTTGTCTGTTCGCGAAAAGGTAGCATTGTTTTGTAATGTTGGCATCGAAGCAGTGGTGCAATCCATAAATGTTCCAACAATTTATGAAGTTCCCCTGAAAATGCTGGAAGAAAAGCTGGATGTCATCGTTCTGAAAAAACTGGGACTCCCGGTGAAGGAAAAAATCGATCTTTCGTCGTGGAATGATTTTCTCACAAGGCTGAAAAATCCGACTCAATCCGTTGAAATAGGATTGGTCGGGAAATATGTCGAACTGCACGATGCCTACAAATCGATTGCAGAAGCTTTGGTGCATGCCGGTGCTGTTAACAGATGCAAGGTCAATATCAACTGGATCCATTCTGAAAGTTTAAGCAACAGCACTTATTCACAGATACTCTCGAAATTAGACGGGATTATTGTTGCCCCCGGTTTCGGACATCGTGGAATGAAAGGGAAAATTCTTGCAGCAAGATATGCCCGAGAAAACAATGTTCCGTACCTGGGAATTTGCCTGGGAATGCAGGTGGCAGTGATCGAATTCGCGCGGAATATTTTAAACCTCGAAGATGCAGATTCTACAGAAATGTCGCCAAAAACACCGCACCCGGTTATCGACCTGATGGAACAGCAAAAAGGAATCACCGATTACGGCGGTACAATGCGGCTGGGTTCGTACGAATGCCGGATCATTGAAAGCGACTCCAAAGTTTGCAAGGCATACAACAAACTTACATTACACGAAAGACACCGTCACAGGTATGAATTTAATGATGCCTACCGGAAACAGTTTATTGCTGCCGGTATGATTCCGGTTGGAATAAATCCTGAAACCGACCTTGTTGAAATAGTTGAAATACCTGCTCACAAATGGTTTGTTGGTGTTCAGTTTCATCCCGAATATCGCAGCACAGTTTTAAATCCTCATCCGCTGTTCGTAGATTTTATTAAAAACTCGTTAGTTCAATAATTAAAAAATGGATAAAAAATCGATAATTGGAATTGTCCTTATCTTCCTGATTTTAGTTGTCTTTTCTATTATTAATCAACCTTCAAAAGAAGAAATAGAAGCAGCCAGACACAGAAGAGATTCAATAGCGCTTGCTGATAAAGAAAAAGAACTGTTATTAAAACAGCAGCAGGAAAAAACAACAGAAAGTAATGCAATTACAGTGACTGATTCGATTAGTCCGGAAAATCAGATTCAGAAAAATGCTGAACAATTCGGTGTTTTTGGGAATGCTGCCACTGGTACAGAAGAATTTTACACCCTCGAGAATAATTTAATGAAAATCACCTTCACCAATAAAGGCGGAAGGATTTACTCGGTTGAATTAAAAAATTACCAGACCTACAATTCATTACCCCTGATTCTGTTTGACGGATCCGAAACCAGGTTTGGCCTGAACTTTTTTGCACAGAACAGAAGTATTCAGACAAACCAGTTGTTTTTCACTCCGGAAGTAAATCAAAAAGCCACAATAGTTACAGGTCCGGAGGTTAAAAAAGGCAGCGAAGGCAAAATAAAGTTTAATAAACAAAATCCCGGAGGAAAAGAAACAGTTGCTTTCCGGCTTGAAGTGGCACCCGGAAGTTTCATCGAATATTCTTATACACTTGAATATAACTCTTTTATGGTTGGGTTTGATGTAAAGATGCAGGGAATGAATCAATACATTGCCTCCAATCAGACATTTCTGAATCTGAACTGGTTCATTAAAGTCCCCCGGCAGGAGAAAATATCGAAATTCGGCGAAGACAGGTACACTGATATTACCTACAAATTCTACGAGGGAGATGTGGATAATCTTTCAACAAGCAAATCAGAGAAAAAAGACCTGACCACAAAAGTTAAATGGGTAAGTTTTAAACAACTATTTTTCAGTTCGACACTTATTTCCAACGAATCATTTCCAAACGCACAGATCAGTCAGGAGAAAACGCCCGATAATCAAAAATATCTTGCTGATTTCAATGCCGACTTTGCCATTCCGTACGAAGGAAAACAAAACGAAAATACCGGGATGGAGTTCTACTTCGGGCCAAATCATTACCAGACCCTGAAACAGTATGATATCGATCTGGAAAGTAATGTTTACCTTGGTTATGTGATTGTCAGCTGGGTAAATAAATACCTGATCATACCGATATTCAATTTTCTGAGAAAATACATCAATAATTTCGGGATAATCATATTACTGCTTACCATTTTTATTAAAATCATTTTGTTCCCGTTCACCTACAAATCATACCAATCGCAGGCTAAAATGCGTGTTTTAAAACCGGAAGTTGATGAAATAAATGCTAAATACAGCAACGACAAAATGATGGAAAGGCAGCAGGCAACCATGGCCCTTTACAAAAAAGCAGGTGTTAATCCGATGGGAGGATGTTTGCCAATGTTGCTGCAATTTCCGATTTTAATTGCCATGTTCTTTTTCTTCCCGACTTCGATTGAACTCAGGCAACAAAGCTTTTTGTGGGCAACAGACCTGTCAACTTACGATTCAATCTTAAACCTTCCGTTTACCATCCCGTTTTACGGCGATCATGTAAGTTTATTTTGTCTTTTAATGACAATAACCACCATTATTTCGACTGCAATGAACCAGCAGACCATGAACAGTCAGACAATGCCTGGTATGAAAACCATGATGTACCTGATGCCCGTAATGTTCCTGTTCATCCTGAACAGTTATTCAGCCGGACTGAGTTATTATTATTTTCTTGCCAACGTGATAACCATTGGTCAGACTTATTTAATGCGCTATTTTATCGATGAAGATAAAATTCACGCTCAGTTGCAGGCTAACAAAAAGAAAACTGTTCAAAAATCGAATTTCCAGAAGCGGCTGGAGGAAATGGCAAAACAGAGAGGGATTCAGACACCGAGAAAAAAATAAAATACTAAAAATTCAGAAAATGGGATTGCAATGATGTAATCCCTTTTTTATTGAGATGCAAAAGCATTTATTCATATTATTCACAGGGCTGTTTTTGTTGACATCGGTTGGAAAGGCCGACGACAGAAGATTTTCGGTTTGGAATAAAAATGAAGTTCTGATCAGACCATGGAAAAAAGTTTTGATTGATGTAGCTGAAAAAATCCAATACACTAATGAAAAAAATGCTGTTGACATTTATTATGGCGAATTATTTCTTTCGCATATCCCGGTTAAATGGTTTGAATACGGCGGGGGATTCAGGGTATTGAAAGCTAATCTGTACCCGGGATGGATTCAGGAAAATCGTTCAATGTTAATTGCAAACTTTTCAGAAATATATAAAAAGTTTGGTTTCAAATATTCCAATCGATTAGAATACAGATCATTTGACAACAGTGCAAATCATTTCAGGTACAGGCAGGAATTTAAAATCGATTTTCCGTCATTAACCAGTTGGGGCATGCAGTTCTATACATCTGAGGAGTCGTTTTACAAACTTAACGGAATCGGGCTGCATCTTGCGCGATTTTACGGTGGGTTGTCAGTAGTTCAGATCGAACATTTCAAACTTAAATTGTACTACGCACTGGAAAAGTATAAACTGATTGATAACTGGAATACCGGGGATATTGCCGGATTAAATCTGATTTTCGACCTTTGATTCCCAATTATTTTCATTGTAACTGAAGTTCCATTTTTAAATCTCTTTAACCATTTAATTTTTCAAAGTATTAAACCTTTTGAATTTTACCATGTCGAAAGGTTCAGTTAAAAAATTCAAAATCGTTTAATTTAAAATTGATACAGATGAAAAGAATTGGATTCCTTTTATTCGCCCTATTATTTGGGACAATGGTAAGCATGGGTCAAAACTGGCAGAATGCCACACCGGAAGAAATGGCAAAACGTCAGACTGATCAGATTAAGGAAAAATGTGGACTGGATAAAGCTCAGGAAAAGAAAGTTTATGACCTGAACCTTGAAACAAGCAAAAAAATGGCTAAAATGCGCGACGAAATGATAAGTGCCGGAGGTCCGAACGAAGAAATGCGGGCCAAAATGGGTAAAATCCGTGATGAACAAAATGCCGAAATGAAAAAGATACTGAATGCTGATCAGTACAAAAAATACGAGCAGTACCTTGAAGAAAGAAGACAAGCAAGACAACAGGGCGGAGGAAACCGCTGATGGTTAAAGTTAATAGTAGTTTAGTAGATTAAGTTAAAGGCTTGCAGATTGCAGGCCTTTTTCTTTTTTACCATGGAATGCTTCCTGCATGAAAAGATTTTTGTAAATGCACCATTTTAATAGCGGTAACAGCTGCTTCGTCACCTTTATTTCCATGCTTACCACCTGCACGATCGAGAGCCTGCTGCTGGTTGCCAGTGGTTAACACTCCGAAAATAAACGGTTTGTTATATTTCAGGTTCAGATCCTTGGTTCCCTGGGTAACTCCTTCGCAGATATAATCGAAATGCCGTGTTTCGCCCTGAATAACGCACCCCAGCAAAATCACAGCGTCCACATTTTCGTATTCCATTAAAAACTGGGCGCCAAGCGGAAGTTCAAAACTCCCGGGAACATATCTTACTATAATGTTCTCCTTTTTTACACCATGCTTTTTAAGAGTTTCAACAGCGCCTTCAGCAAGCGCAAAAGTTACCTCAGGATTCCATTCTGCCAAAACAATTCCTATTCTCATTTCGGTTGCAGAAGGAACCGAATTAAAATCGTATTTTGAAAGATCTTTTGTTGCCATTTTTATAAATAAAAAACCCCTCGTTAAGAGGGGCATATTTAAACCTTCTGTTCTTTAACCAATTTTCAGTTTTACACGTGCAATGTACTTGTCAACTGTAGTCCCTTCGGCCGATTGCGGATAATCTTTTTTGATTTCCTCGTACAGTTTCAGCGCTTCTTTCAGTTCATTCATCGATTCGAGCAGTTTGGCAGCCTTCATTTTATAAACAGGGGTTGTCAATTCGTTATCCGACACTGAATAAGCTTTTTTGTACTGTGCCAAAGCATCTTCCTTTTTACCAAGTTCAAGCAGTGCATCGCCAATGGCGCCGTCTTTAACCGGTACTAAAAGCATATCGCTGGTTTTAAACTTTTTCAGGTAATCGATAGCTTCCTGGTACTGGCCCAAATGCAGATAAGAAATACCGGTATAATATTTGGCACGGTTTGCCGCTTTTGTAATTCCGTAATCATCAATAATATCAAGGAATCCCAGATAATTACCATCACCGTTAATTGCAAGGTTGAAAGAGTCTTTTTCGAAATAGTTTTCAGCCATGAACATTTGCGAAAGCGCTTCCTGTTCCTTCGGTTGAACGTAAAACCTGTTGAATGACAGGTAAAGCGCCAAAACAACAATAACAGAACCAACAATAATTGTTATTATTTTCTGGTTGTCTTCAAAAAACCTTTCTGTTTTGGTCAGTGCACTTTCAAGTTCCTGTAAATTATCTTCTTTTGTAACTTTCTTTTTTGCCATTTCTTTTCGGATTCAAAATTGTGCCGCAAAAATAATTTTTTTTTCATAACCGGATAAGTTATATCCTTAGAATTTTGAATATTAATCAACATCGAAGTGTTATTAGCTCTTTTTTTCACCCTGACTGTTTGTTGTATGTAATTTAATTAGTTTTGTTATCAGAAAAACGTGACGGTGTATTATGCAGATTCAGGATATTTCTATTGTAAATTTTAAAAATCTGAAAGAAATTCAAATTGAATTTTCTCCTAAACTCAACTGTTTTATCGGGAAAAACGGCGCCGGTAAAACAAATATTCTTGATGCTGTTTACTACCTGTCGTTTTGTAAAAGTTTTTCAACCCCTGTCGATTTGCTTAATATTCACCACGATGAAAGTTATTTTATGCTGAATGGTAATTACCGCAGGCTTGAAGCAACTGAAAACATCTCGTGTGGATTTAAAAAGGGATCAAACAAACAATTCAAACGTAATTCGAAGATTTACAAAAAACTTATCGAACATATCGGGTTGTTGCCGCTGGTAATGATCACTCCTTCGGATGTAAACCTGATTCTGGGGGGGAGCGAAGAACGCCGGAAATTTATGGATGGAGTGATTTCGCAGTACAATCAGCATTATCTCGACGATCTTGTAAAATACAACCGGGCGTTGATGCAGCGTAACAATTTGCTGAGGCATTTTGCATCAAACCATAACTTCGACGCCGAATTGATTGAACTCTGGGATGCACGTCTGGTTGAACATGGTTTAAGAATTCATGAACAAAGAAAAGAGTTTGTTAAAAAGCTGATCCCTCTTTTTCAAAGCTATTATTCATTCATTTCGCAGGACACTGAAAAAGTCAGTCTTGTTCACGAATCGGCGTTGTATGAAAATGATTTTGAAGTTTTGCTAAAAGATTCGGTGAATAA
>JBBIPU010000027.1:0-33476 GCA_037442685.1 Draconibacterium sp.
GCATTTTTCACCTGCTCCTCCCGGGTGGTAGAATCAGTTGAGAACTGCTGTTTAGGAATATCATTCAGCTTCTGGCGGTCGAGTACGCAAAAGCCGTTTTCAGTGATGTTGCCCAGATTGATACCGCTGGCTTTTATCCAGAGATGGTTTTCGTCTTTGTACGAAGTGTTGCCGCCGCCGGCAATTACAAACTCTTTTTTCTGCCCGTAGAAGCGCGAAATGTCAACCAATTCCTGTATTTCCGGTTTCATATTCTTGATTTTGATTTTAAAATTTAATTACCACAAAGACTCAAAGACACAAAGAATCACCAAGTTTTTCTTTGATGCTCCCCTTGCAGGGGATTCAGAGGGGGCTGATAAATTTCTCAATCACTGCTTTTCCTAATTCGATAAAATATTCTTTTTCGGCAATTTTGGCCTTTTTGCCATTCAGATAACCTTCGCTCCCGTTGGCAACCAGGTACTGGTGCGCTGCAATTACGGCAGTTCCCTCGTAACAAATCTGTTTCAGTTCCTCATCCAGTTCAACGCCTCCCCGGCAGGTAATTTTCATGGGGTCCAACTGCGGGGTGTTGTGTTCAGAACCGAAAGTGATGACAAACCCGTTCCGATGAAAATACCGGACAAAATTTTTCAGAATATGAAAATCGTTACGGCCCGGTATCAGTTCGATGGAACAGACATCTTTTTTCAGCAATTCCTGCAATAGTTTTTCCTTGTCGGCTTCGTAATCGGTGCAAACGCCTTTCGGGTCGTCGAGCAGAACCGGGTAGCAGGGAATTCCTCCGGCATCGACAATCAGTTCAATCACTTCGTCGAGCGAAAGGAAAGCTTTCGGGTCTTCGGGAACAAAAGCTGCTCCTCCTGCTTTCAGCAAGTTTCCTCGGATTTCGTTTTCAAGCGCTGCAATATTTTCAAGCGACGATTTTACCTCTTTCCCTGAGAAAATTTTTTGCAGAATCCGTTTCCGGTCGGCATCCTTTTCATAAAAACTGAAAACGCCAATGCGCACTGCCTGTGCAATGTGTCGTTCGCGGAACAGGTTTTTTGCCAGCCGTATTTGCAAAGCTTTTGCATCGAAGCGGATTCCCACCTGTATGGAAGCCATAAAATCGTTTAGCTTATCCACCATTTCATAAGTCTGGCGGTTGCTCTCAATCTGCAAATCCTTTATTTTCTTAAAAGAAACTTCGCTCATGTTGGCCGGTTGCCGCAACCCTTTTCCGCTGAAATAGGTGCGCCCCGGATTGCTGGGGTCGTTTACCCGCACACCGGCATGTTGTAACTGGCTTTGCAAGGCCATAAATTCGATATTGAATAGCGGAAAAACTTTGTGTTTCAAAGCCAAAGCGGCAAACTCATCATATCCGTCGGTGGTATAAAAATCGTTGATTCCCAGTACCGAAACACCCTGATATTTTGCAAGTTGAAAAGCTTCTTCAATTGATTTAAATGCGCTGAATGAATGTGGAGTGTGAATGTGTCCGTTAATATCCGGAACTGATTCTTGTAGCTTTTTATCATTAAAAGTCAGTAATTCAGTAACTCCCGGTAAACTCTCAAAAATGCTGTTATTTTCTGTCATTTTTCTTCTCTGTGAATTTGAATGCAAATTAATAAAAGTGTTTGAATCAGGCTGTCCTTTGGTATCCTGTTTTATTTCTTCAAAGTTGCAAATCATTTTCAATTATTACTTTTACCAACAAGTTTAATTTCAGATTTTATTTTATGAGCAGAACAATTTTAATGATCGCCTCAGTTTTACTGATATTGGCGGTTGGCATCGGTGCATTTGGTGCGCACGGTCTGAAATCACAGATTTCGGCCGAAATGATGCAGATTTATAAAACTGGTGTTGAATACCATTTTTATCATGCACTCGGTTTGCTGCTGATTGGCGTACTTTCTGTTTCAATGCCATCAAACCTCCTGAACTGGTCGGCAATTTTTTTGTTTGCTGGAATCGTACTTTTTTCAGGAAGTTTGTATGTTTTGGCATTAACCGGAATCAAATGGCTGGGAGCAATAACACCGTTGGGAGGTGTTAGTTTTATTGCCGGATGGATTCTACTGTTTGTCGCTGTTTTGAAAGGTTTTACGTTAAAATAAAAGTGGTTTTTATTTGTTAATGATTATCAAACAAGTTGTTATCATGTTCAAAAACCTGTGTTAACAAGGTTTGATTTTTTGAAAAATTAATTAGTATTGCACAGTTTTTTCTAAAAAAAGTTTTTTATTTTGTGATTCGGAAACTTAACGATATGCATAAAACATTTTTTATTTCCCTTTTTTGCCTGTTTCTTTTTTTGAATAAAGCAAATGCTCAATACATAAATACCGATTCGTTGAACATTGTTGATGGCAGCGAAATTCCATTACTGATTTCGGAACTTGATTCGCTCGACGTATATTCGCCCGACGTATTACCGGGATATTTTCACGAGGGCAGTATTTCTTCAGGATATCTTTTGTCGATGTTTTCTTTACCCGGGAAGGGCACTGTAATCAGCAGGTTTGGACCAAGATCAGGACGGATGCACACAGGCACCGACATTAAAATGAACAAGGGCGACACTATCTATGCCGCATTCGATGGAATTGTAACACGAAGCAAATATTACCACGGTTACGGTAATATGATTGTAATTGACCATGGAAACAAACTTGAAACCTGTTATGCACATCTTTCGGGGTACCTGGTAAGAAGCGGCGCGAGTGTAAAAATGGGCGAACCGATCGGATTGGCTGGGGCAACAGGAAGAGCCACTACCAGCCATCTTCATTTCGAGATCAGGGAAAATGAAAAACCTTACGATTCGGAGCTTGTTTTCGACTTTGAAAATGGCACAACCAGAGACAACCTTGTTGAAATGGACAATCTTGCAGAACTTCATAAAGAGCTAAAGAAAACAGGCTATTCAGTAAACAAGCCAGTTTCGCAGAAATATACAGTCCGTCGCGGCGATTCTTTATCCAAAATCTCGCATCGCACAAAAACAACTGTTAAGTCACTTTGCATGCTTAACGATTTGAAAGAGAATACAGTACTACAGATCGGCCAGGTTTTAACTGTTTTTTAATAAGGTTTAATAATTACCACATATTCAAAAAGGGACTTTTTATCAGTCCCTTTTTATTTTAAGCTCCGGCTAAATCAGCCAAAATCCTGTAAACTGTTCGTATTGTACATTTGTACCCCTTTCATCAGAATTAATCCTCCGATTTCATTTTGATTTAAAAAGTATCAATCAGGGGAAAAAGAAATTTTCAAACTTCCGGTCAGCCGGAACACTGTTAAACATTCAATTGTTGATAATTTCCATCAAATCATATTCTTAAAACCAGGAAAACTGAAAAATTGAAGTTAAGTTTAATCAAAATTATTCCTGGTAATTGTTCATTTGCCGGTTAATGACATTTTGGAATGATTTTTGACAAATTGAGTTCGATTTACAAATAATTACAACAGTTGATTTTATAACAGACTATTTAAAAACTACAATGAAAAGAATATTTTACCTGATCGTAATTCTGACAATTTTTTCATGTCAGACGGGGAATAAAAATAAACAGGAAGAAAAAAGCAAGACTGAACAGGCTCAAATTGCTGTAACAAAAATAAATATTGGCGGAATGCATTGCGATATGTGTGTTGCCTCGATTGAAAAAGGTGTTAAAGAACTGGATGGAATTGTAAATGTTGCCGTAAGTTTAAAGGACTCGGATGCCGTAGTTTCTTACGACAAATCGAAAACGGACCTGGCAAAAATTGAAAAGGCCATTGAAGCCAGAGGATACAAAATAAAAGCAACTAATCCGGCACCTTAAAGTTAAAAAGCTACAGTTTACTTTCAAAAAGCAGTCATCAGGCATAAATTATTTGGATTATTAATGACGTTTTTCATAACTTGCATCACGAAAAGTCAGGAAAACAGTAAATACAGAGAACAATGAGCAAAAAAGTTAACCAAAACGAATTAATTAAGATGAAAAACGGACCGATCTGGAGTGTCAGGGTTGTTGTTTATTCCCATCTCCTTGAAGGAAGCAGGATTAGTAAAGTGCAAAAGAAACGCTGGAAAGTTAAAGAAATATTAAACTAAATAATTCATTTAATTCAATTTAAGAACCGCTTTCCGATTTCAAGCGGTTCTTTGTTTTTTATAAAACTGGTTTGCCAACCAAAACAATTCTCGTCGCATTCTGAAATCCATACTTTTTCGCCTTCAAACGAAATACGGCAATTTGTGGTTTTAATTCGTGATACTCAGGCAGGTTTTTAATTTTTTTGAGATGTTCATTCATTTTTTTAATCCTGATTTCCAACTCGCCTTTTTCTGCAACCAGGTTTTTTTCATTTTTATGTTCAAACTCAAGAAGAATCTGAATTCCTGAAGTTTTCACCATTTCAATGATCTGTTCCTTTTTAAATGTTTCGTGGTGACTGATCCCATTCAACCGGTCTATCCTGCTCCTGAAATGATGAAACATTTTGTGCACTTCCTGCGCCGGATTCAGATAGTCGCTGAACAGTTCATTTACAATTATCCATCCATCTTTTTTCACAACGCGCTTCATTTCATTTAACGCTTTCTGAACGTCGGACAAATGATGCAAAGCCATTGAAATACTTGCAACTTCGAACGAATTATCAGCGAATTTCAGATTTTCGGCGTTCATTTCTCCAAAATTGGCATCCGGATGTTTGACCCGTGCTTCCTTTAACGATTCAGCATTTGGATCAATCCCTATGATCTGAGCTCCGGGAAAAACCTCCTTTAAAACCGGAATGAAATCGCCGGAACCGGTCCCGACATCGATAACAGAGACCACTTTTTTATCAGCAAAAAACTCTTTCAATTGTTTCATATCAGATTTTTCAGATTAATAATAAAAAAGCTGAAATAACAGTAATAATTATAACAAAAGCACGGTATGTATTATCCTTTATTCTTCGAACAATCCAGATTCCGAGAAATGCCCCCAATGCGATTGCCGGCAGCATAAATAAATCCATAATAATAGTCTCCCAGCCAATATTTTTCCAAATCCAGACCTGCAAAGGAAATTTGAAGAAATTAACAATAAGAAAAAACCAAGCACCTGTACCAATAAATGAATTTTTAGGGAGATGCATTGCAAGCATGTAAATGGTAAATATCGGGCCGGCAACATTCCCTATCATTGTTGCGAAACCTCCAAGAATGCCCGTTGTGGCTGCAAACCACCAAGTGTCCGGGAAATAGTTGATACTTGCCTTTCTTTCGCGCCAAAGCATAATCCCAACACCGGCAAAAACAAGAATGGCAATGATGTTTTTAAACCACTCGTCGTTAATTAATTTACCAATCCAAAGACCAATTCCAATTCCCGCAAAAGCCCACGGTAGCAATTTTACCAGGTATTTCCATTCAGCATGACGGTGATAATAGGAAACTCCAAAAATATCGGCCATCATCAGCATTGGTAAAAGAATTCCTGTAGATGGTTTTCCTCCGAAAATTAAAGCTAAAACTGGAATGTAAAACATTGATATTCCAGGAATGCCAACTTTCGACATGCCAACCAGAATAGCGCAAAATCCAAATAGTAACCATTGTAAAACCGAGTATTCGAAACCAAAAATATTCTGCATTGATGTTGTTAATATTTAAAGTATTCGAAAAAAAAATTCATTTAACTGCTTCGCCACATTAAAATGCTTCAGCTTATTGTAAATCAGAATCACTGTATTCAGTATGAAGATTGCCGAACAAATAAACAATATTATCAAGTATTTCGTTCAACTCAGCAGCGGTTTCAGCCCTGAGCAATTTAATTTTCCATTCGCGGAAATCGGGAAGACCGGGAAAATATTTTGCAAAATGACGGCGCAACATCAGTATTCCGGTACGTTCGTTGTCTTTCCATTCCAGATTCAGCATGATCTGTTCTCTTAAAACTTTTACAATTTCAGCAACATCCGGAGGAGGAAGCAACTCTCCCGTTGAAAGAAAATGCTTTACTTCCCTGAATAACCAGGGTCTGCCAATTGCCCCGCGACCAATCATCAAAGCATCAACTCCTGTTTTGTTCAGAAAATATTTTGTTTTCTGAGCGCTGTTAATATCCCCATTACCAATGATCGGAATCTGAATCCGGGGATTGTTTTTGACATCTCCAATCAAAGTCCAGTCGGCAGCTCCGGAATAAAGCTGCTCTCGTGTCCTCCCGTGAATTGCAAGTGCAGCAATTCCGGCATCTTGCAATCGTTCAGCAGCTTCCATTATTGGTTTGTCTGATTCTGTCCAGCCAAGACGCGTTTTTGCAGTCACCGGAAGTTTAACTGCTTTAACAATCTGAGCCGCCATGTGCTGCATCTTCGGAAGATCTTTCAACATGGCTGCTCCAGCACCGTGACGGACAATTTTTTTCATCGGGCACCCGAAATTAATATCGATAAAATCGGGATTCAGTTCCTCGGCTACCTGCGCTGCACGTACCATTGAATCAATATTATGCCCGTAAATCTGAATGGCCACCGGCCTGTCGAAATCGAAAAGGACCATCTTCTCCCTTACCTTTTTAACATCGCGGACCAGTGCTTCAGAAGAAATAAATTCGGTGTACATCACATCGGCTCCATATTTCTTGCACATCCATCGAAACGACTTGTAGGTTACGTCTTCCATGGGTGCAAGAAAAAGTGGTACTCCTTTTAATTTTAAACTACCGATATTCATCCTGTTTTTATTCTGCGGCACAAATGTAACGAAACACGCAACTTAACCGGTTAATTTTTCATCTATATCATTAAAGCAAAGCCTTTTCGTTAACATTAATTTGAAAAACCTTAAGCTAAAAGTTATGAAAAGAAATCGGGTCATATTATTAATCGTTTTCTTCCTGGGATTTTCCTGTGAAAATGTTTCTCCGGATGATAATTTTATCATTGGTCAGGAAATAAGTTTTCATTTTGGTAATGAATACTATTCAAATGACAATAAAATAAAACTCACTGTTACAGAGATAAATGATTCAAGGTGTCCTGAAGGTGCATATTGTTTTTGGGCAGGGATGGTACAGGTTGAAATACTTTTAAATTTGATGGAAGAAACTAAATCGTTTACTTTAAATACTTTAAATAATCCATCTGATACAATCGGGAACTATGTAGTTTCATTGATTAATGTAACTCCTTATCCAAAATTGAACGAAACAATTCCGAAGGAAAAATACAATGTAATCCTGAGTATATCTGAAGTTGAAAACTAAAGCCAAAGATGTTCCATCAAAATTTTAATTCCGATCATTACAAGAATAATACCTCCGATAATCAGGGAATGATGACTCAGTCTGGTGGGGATATTTTTTCCGAATAACATTCCAAGCATCGCAGCAATGAACGTAACTCCGCCAATTACAATAATCGGGAAAAGGATGTGAACTTCAAGAAACCCAAATGTTAAACCAATAACAAGTGCATCGATACTGGTAGCAACCGAAAGACCCAATAAAACCCTGATATTAAAAGGATTAAAACTTCTCAGCATGCCTTCAGGCTTAATACCTTCAATAATCATTTTTGCACCAATAAGCGCGAGCAAACCAAATGAAATCCAGTGATCGACAGGTTCAATAAAACGATTGATTTTTGTTCCGAAAAACCAGCCAATTACAGGGAAAATCGCCTGAAAAAAAGCCAGCGAACCTGCTACCAGTAAAGCCTGCCTGAATCTGATCTCCTGTTTCATCAGTCCACATGTAACTGAAACGGCAAACGAATCGAAACTTAATCCAATTCCAATCAGCAGTAATGTAATGAATTGCGCTATTGTCATTTTTCAAAAAGCAGTAAAAATAAAATTTTCAAAATAAAAAATGTTAAACACTGATTGTTATAATTTTAATCATCAGTCGTCAATAATAACAAATGACAGCAGAGGAGTTTAAAAATACAGTTATTCCATTTTCAGTAAAGCTTTATCCGTTGATTTTCAGGATACTCAGAAACGAAGAAGCAACCCGCGATGCGTTGCAGGAACTGATGATGAAACTTTGGAATAAACGGACCGATCTGGATAAATGCACAAATCTGCCGGCGTACATCATTACAGTTGCCAAAAACTACTGTTTCGATTTGGTGAAAAAGAAACGACCTGTAATACTAAAAGAGGATGACGATTACAAAATCTTAAATATTGAAGAAAAAGGTTTTGATTTCGAAAAAAGGGAAAAATATGATCATGTTCACAAAACGATTGAAAAATTGCCCGACAAACTGCGAACTGTCATACAATTGCGTGATATTGACGGATTTACATTTGAAGAAATAAAAGAAATGACCGGATTTGAAATTACTTACATTCGTGTGATTTTATCAAGAGCAAGACAAAAGGTGAAAGAAGAAATTGAAAAAATTTACGATTATGACGAAACAGGAAGAATTACTGGATAAATTTTACAAAGGCGAAACTTCGCCCGATGAAGAAAGGCTTCTTAAAGAACAATACACTGCGACTGAAAACGATTCGGCAGAAAAAGAACTGTTTGGATATCTTCTGAACGAAAGTTTTGTACCGGCTGATTTGGAAGCTTCTGTTTTTTCAGGATTGACAGAAAAAATCAGAAAAAGGAAAACTATCAGGTTACGGTTTTTAAGCATTGCTTCTGCAGCGGCCTCAGTTCTCATCATTTTAGGCATTTATCTTCATATTCAGCATGAAAAAAACGCCAAAATTGAAAACAGTTTTCTTGTAATGGAAAAAGCTCTGTTCCAGGTTTCGGAAAGCATTCAACCCGAGGAGCAGAAGGAAATGCTTGTACTTTGGGTTGATAATGATGTTGAAATAATTATTAATTAATACTTTATACCATGAAACGATTAATTTTTTTAGTGTTTGTAACCATTTTATCGTTACCAACATTTGCACAGCAAACCAAAAACCTTTTTGAAGAATTAACCGCAAAATATGCCGATCAGGAAGGTTTCAGCGCGAGTATGCTTACCCGCGACATGTTTGATTTATACATTAAAAAAAGAAATCTGGATGAAAAATCGCCGGTGTTCGATGCGCTTAAAAAACTCGACTACATCACAGTTATTTCGCAAAGCAAGTTGTTCACCGAACCTGCTCTTACAACCGGTAAAACTCCTGGAACTGAAAATAACCAGATCCACGAATCCATTTTGGGACACTACCGCAAAAACGGTTATTCTCTTTTAAAAACAGAAAAAAGAATGGGAGAAGACATAAAGGTTTACATACTGAAAAATCAGGAAAAAATTGTTTCGCTTGCTGTTGTCACCAACTCATCGACAAACACAAACCTGGTTGAACTGCAAGGTGATATCGATTTAAAAACAGTTGCCGAACTTAACAAAGCCATGAATTTAAAAGGGCTTGAAAATTTATACAAAATAGATAACAGTAATTCGTGGGGAATTGCAGCAACAGGAGTTTATATATCGCCCGAACAGCTTGAAGAAAAAGTTGCACGCCAACGCGAAATGTTTGAACGGCAACGCGACCTGACTGATGAACAGCGTGCAGCAATGGAAGACCAGGTCAGGGCCGAAGTGGAAAAGCAAAAACAAATGGCAGAAAAATACCGCGAAATGGCAGAAAAATACGGCAGAGAGCCCATTTTCCTGAATTATCCCGGCGACACAAATACAATATATTATATCGACGGGAAAAAGGTAAAAGCAAAGGAAATCAAAGATCTGGATAAAGAAAAGATCGAAAGTATTGAAATTAAAAAGCCCGAAAAGAAAAACGATAAAACAACGATCAGAATTAAAACAAAATAGAATATTGTTTTTATTGATTACGGAAAGAGGCTGCCAGTTTTTAATGGCAGCCTCTTTCTTCATAACCAAAATATTCCTGGATTACAAGTGACTGACTTTTATCACTTCTGTTTTAATTGGTGGTGAACTTAGTGTAAGTTATAATCAGTTTTATTCCCGATTTACTTGTACTCCCTTTTAAAACAACCCGGTTTGCTTCATTATTTTTCAGTGCCGGAGTTAAGTAAAAACCATAATTTTTAGCTTTCCCGTCGAGGATTTCCTGAATTTGTTGTGTAATTGTAAAACGATATGTATAATCATCCTGTAATTTTCCACCGTAAAGTGTCGGGCTAAAACCATAGTCGATTGGTAAAAACTCAACTCCGGTGGAATCAACAACTGTGAAAAGTAACTGGTCTGGTGGAGCAAATTTATGCACCTGCGAGGCAACCGTGTCAATCTGGAATACCAGTTCTGCCTTATTTATTGCCGTATTTACCGAATCTCTCCACGAGGTTAGCTGATCGATCAGTATTTTTGACTTTAAACCTCCGGTAGCCTGAACATAAATCAGCGAATCTTCATTTGTTTCTTTATTCAGATTCTCATAAAAAGGAGCCTGTGAATAATCGTGAACAATGTTGTTCACCCTGGCGCTATATTTCGAAATAATGTATGGCATTATCAGCGCAGTATCTCCACCTGTAGAACTTCTTATCGAATCGTTATGGTAAAATAAAACTAATGCCGATCCATCAAAATTTCCCCCATCAGAAAGTGATTCGAGTGACAGAATTGTTCCACCTTTTTCAGTAAGTTTCTCTGTTTCAATATACAATCCTTTAAAATATTCAAGAAAAACATCATTGTTTATCAAATTTGACGAATCTGCATTGAACAGTTTTTCTCCCAGTGAAATATTGATTGGTATGTTTATTAACTGGTAAAATGTATCAGCAGATGTTGAATCGAGCCTGATTCTTGGTGTGTATTCCAATTCACCAAGCATTTCGTTATAACACATTGATTTTAAATCAACAGACTGCGTATATTTGCTGTCAACATCAAGTGATTGTTCCAGTTCGTAAACTTTAAATTTCTGCTTTGTGATTGTATCTCCGTATATAATCCTGTAATACAGATAAAGTCTGATTGAATCGACTCCGGGATTAGGACCAAAATCGGGAAATGAATACAACCTGAATTGTGTGGCAAAATTAATTGTGGTGTTACCAAACAGTGAATCGGTAAAGCTTCCCAAAAGACTTTTAGTTGCCTCATCCGTGCGTATCGAATCTTCAGAAAAGGTGAATGCCCTGGTTTGTTCAACCGAATTTCTGACGGAAACCAGATCGCCTGCCGGAAGAACTTCAACGCCAATGCTGCTGTATTCTTCACAACCTGCCAGTGCAATCATCACCAATGAGATCAATAAAAAGAACTGAATTTTATAATTGCTTTTCACTAATTTTCTACTTAATTAATTATCAATGTTTTAACTGTTTTCCAGAAAATCACACAAACGTATTAAAAATAAATTGAAACACTGTTTTGAATAATATCAATTTTAAAACTTTTAAAATTTAATTTGATTTTTTAACAACCTGCATCAGAAAACCTTTTCATAAAAATCATTATATGAGTCGATGTAGGTTTCCCTGGGTTGGTAATCGAGAAAAAGCTTGCCCGACTTATGGATATAATTTTCAACCTCGGGGTTGATGTTATTTGTAGCCTTTATTACAGCGTCTGAAAAATTGATTCCAAGTTTGCTGACATTTACAAAAGTCGGATCTTTTATCACTTCAACATCCTGCTTTTCAACTCCTTCCAACAACAATTTTTCGCAAAACATGGAATTTAAGGTATTAACAAAATCGTCGTTATAAACCGAATAAACTACTTTTGATTTTCTGAACAGTGGATTATTGTAATAGTATTTTTTTATGTAAATCGGGACCAGCGAAGTCAGCCAGCCGTGACAATGAATGATATCAGGCGCCCAGCGCAATTTTATTACTGTTTCAAGAACTCCTCTGGCAAAAAATACAGCCCGTTCATCATTATCTGCAAATTCATTCCCATGCTCATCGGCCAGAAAACATTTTCGCTGGAAATAATCTTCATTATCAATAAAATACACCTGCATCCTGGCAGTCTGAATCGAAGCAACCTTAATGATTAACGGGTGATCAGTATCGTTGATCACCAGATTCATCCCCGACAGCCTGATTACTTCGTGCAACTGGTTACGTCGTTCGTTTACGCAACCATAACGGGGCATAAAAGTTCGTATTTCTCTTCCCTTTTCCTGAATTCCCTGAGGTAAATACCTCGAAATCTCTGACATTTCGCTTTCTGGCAAATATGGAAATATCTCTTGTGAAATATAAAGGATCTTTTTCTTTTCCATTCTCCGGGTGAACGCTGTTTATAACAAGGCTGCAAAGGTAATAAAATATCCTGAATATTCAATTTAAGGAAGTTATACAGAAATTAAATCATGATATTGAGAGTATTTTAAATCGGTCTTTTTCGAATTAAATTTATTTACTTTGCACCGCAAATTTGAATTTACATGTTTCTGATTGAAACCATTGCTGAGTTAAAGGATAAACTGAATTCGTCCGGAAGTAACAAAATAATCGGATTTGTACCAACGATGGGGGCGCTTCACATTGGACATCTTTCGCTTGTAAAGCGGGCAGTTTACGAAACCGACGTGGTTGTGGTCAGCATATTTATAAATCCAACACAATTTAACGATCCCAAAGACCTTGAGCGTTACCCCAGGAATCTTGATGCAGATTTGAAATTACTCGAAAAAACAGGCTGCCACATTGTTTTTACTCCCGGTGTAAAAGAAATATATCCCGAACCCGATACACGGAAATTCAATTTTGGTTCTCTCGAAACAGTGATGGAAGGAAAATTTCGCCCGGGGCATTTTAACGGAGTTGCGCAGGTGGTGAGTAAATTATTCGAAATAGTGAAACCACAAAAAGCGTATTTCGGTTTGAAGGATTTTCAGCAGCTTGCCATCATAAAAAATATGGTAACTCAGTTAAATCTGCCGGTCGAAATTGTTCCCTGTCCCATTGTTCGCGAACAAAGCGGACTTGCCCTGAGTTCGCGAAATGAGTTGCTTTCTGCCGAAGAAAGAAAAAATGCCGCAGTTATTTCGCAAACTCTTTTTGAAGCAAAGAAACTGATTCCACAAAATTCCGTAAGCGGGATTGTGAATTGGATAAAAGACACCATCAACAAAAATCCGTATCTTGTTGTTGAATATGTTGAAATTGTTGACGATTTCCTGCTTCAGCCTGTAAAAAGCTGGAATGAAAAAGGAGTTAAAGTGTGTTGTGTAGCGGTTTTCTGCGGAAGAATAAGATTAATTGACAATGTTGTTTTAACTGATTAATGCAAAACCATGCAAATTGAAGTTTGTAAATCGAAAATACATAAAGTAACTGTTACCGAAGCCAACCTTCAGTACGTAGGCAGCATTACCATCGACGAAGATTTAATGAATGCCGCAAACCTGATTGAAAACGAAAAAGTTCAGGTGGTGAACATTAATAACGGCGAACGCCTGGAAACTTATGTAATTAAAGGTGAACGCGGATCGGGCACAATTTGCCTCAACGGTCCCGCAGCCCGGAAAGTGGCCGTGGGTGATGTCATCATCATCATTTCGTATGCTTTGATGGATTTTGAAGAGGCTAAATCTTTTAAACCCTGGCTTGTTTTTCCCGATACTGAAACCAATTCAATTGTATAAAACAAGTTCTATCCATCCCCATTCCGGAACTTCAAGTTTCAGCTTTTTCTGTTCAAAATGAAACGATTTTACCTGTGGCAGCATTGTGATTAATTTTTTTGAGAATTCGCTGTCGCAACAAACTTTGGTACATCCGGCTAATGAAACGGAAATTGAGTAGTCGTCAGATACTGAAAAACTACCCAGGCATAAGTTTACATCCGTTTTAAGAATAAAAGTTCCATCCTCCCTGAAATCAATCAGAGGTGAAATATCTTTATTTTTTGGATAGGCAACCGACTCAACTGACATAAAATCGGTTACTTCCCATTTTCCATAAATATCCGAAGTTTCGCCGGTCACTTTTTTATCGCACGAAATGCCAATCAACATAAAAAGGAAAATGATAAAATATTGAATACGGTTCATCAGTCACATTTTTTAAAATGATGCACAAATTGCAAAGATAGTTGCGCGAAGATATTTCAGCCACGAATATCGCCGGTTCACCCCTGCTATAAAATCGTTTGAAATCAATATCGCCCTTTCAGCCCAAAACATCCCGGAATTTTTGAAGTTCAGGCATTGCAATTTAATTTCAAATTCAGAATCCGTGAAAGATGAAGCAATTTCTGATATTAATTTATGTTTTTATTTCGCTGAATCCGTTGTTTGCCCAGGAGAACGGCCATGAAAAACTATGGAAAATCGATTCGGTACAGATAAAAAAGAACTGGCGCACCCGCGATAAAATCATTATGCGCGAGCTGCAGTTTCATCCGGGCGAAACCGTTGACAAAACCTGCATCGAAAATTCAATCAATCAGATATGGAACATCGGCAATTTTGCTTACGTCGATTACTCTATCGATTCAATTTCACCCGACAGTTACATGATGAACATTCAGGCAAAAGATGCATTTACTTTGCTCCCCTATCTTTCGTTCACAGGCACACGCAACGATTACAATCTGGGTTTGGGAATTGAAGATAACAATTTCCTTGGCCGGAATATCTCTCTCGACATTCGTGGCAACATTGGCACTTACGGGAAAAATTACAACCTTGGAATTCAGATTCCCCGCCAGTTACTGTACAAAAACATGACTCTTTCATTTCAGGCGCTTAATGGCACTGGTAATAATTACAGATACACAGGCGATGAAAAGGTATCGGTTGTTGCATATCACAAACGGCAGTTTTCAGGAAGTATCGGAAATCCATGGCATACTGACTATTATTACACCTTTTCGCCTAATTTCAGCTGGAGCCTTTTTCAGCATAAAACCGATACTTCTTTAATTGAAACAGATGTTCCGTTTGTTGACAATTACGAGGTTAATTATCTTGCACTTTCGGTTGGCGAATCCATCGGAATGATCAACCGCAAACGGCACCAGCACGATGGATATTCTGTTTCAGCAGGTTACGGAGTTGGAATTGGCCTTGATAAAAACAGTCCTCTTTATCATTCTTTTGGTTTGAATGCAGTTTATTACAAGCTTTTTAATCCTGTGATCGAGTTTTCATCGGGTTTTTCTACCGGTTATTCTTCATCTGTTTTCCCTTCAATGATCCATTATCTTGGCCCGGCAAATATCAAAGGACTTCTTACCGGTAAGGAATCGGGGCAGGGATATTTTTCAGGTTTTGTCAAGGGTAGTTTTAACTATCTCTATTTCAACTGGTTTGCTCTCGAACAAACCGTTTACACCAATTTTGGGAAAGCCGACGACCGGTATTTCAATATTTATAAAAAAATGCCGCGCATTTCAATCGGAACAGGTTTTAAAATCTGGACTCCGATGGTTCCATGGTTAAGCGCCAGCGTACATTTTGTGTGGTTGAAAGGAAGCGACAACTGGTTTTATCTCGATATTTAAAATTTTGAACTTCCCTATTTTAACTAAATTCGAAAACTAAACTTGCTCAATTTAGCTAAATTCGGCAAGTTTAAATTACCACAGATTTTCCTGCATCATTGAAATGACAAAAAAAGTTACCATCACACTTCAACCTCTGGGTAAAATCATCGAAGTCAATCACGGTACTCCGCTGAAAGATATACTGCACGAATTTGGCATCGAATTTCCGTGCGGTGGCAAAGGAACCTGCGGAAGTTGCAAGATAAAACTTCTTAAAGGCGAACTGAAAGCAGATGCGATTCAGCAACAAAAACTCGATAAATTAAAACTTGGTCCCAAATGGCGCCTGGCTTGTTATTGCAATGCCGAATCGGATTTTACACTCGAAATTTCGCAGTTCGAAAATATTATTCTGGCTGACAATTCAACATTCGATTTTAATCCACAAACTGGTTGCGGAATTGCCGTCGATTTGGGAACGACTACCGTTGTAGTTCAATTGGTGAATCTTGAAAACGGTCATATTCTCGATTCAGTTTCCGATGTTAATCCGCAGGTAAAATCCGGAGGCGATTTAATTTCACGGATACAAAGTTGCCTCGACGGAAAATCGGAGATTCTTAAAAATCTTATTCGACAAAAAATTGGTGAGATGATTAAATCTGTGCTAACAAAAAATCCTGTTGATGTAAAAAAAGTTACAATTGTCGGGAACACGGTGATGCACCATATTTTTTCGGGGTTGAATGTTCAGCCACTTTCCTTTTATCCGTTTGAATCGCCCGATACGGGATTACAAATATTCTCGCCACAACTGCTTCACTGGCCACTTCCCGAAAAAACTGAGATTAAGTTCTATCCTTCCATCGGAAGTTTTGTCGGCAGCGATATCCTTGCCGGTATTGCTGCAACAAAAATGGCAGAGAAAAAGGAATATTCAGTGCTGATCGACCTTGGAACGAATGGAGAGATTGTTGCAGGTAACCAAAACAAGATATTATGTGCTTCAACAGCTGCAGGTCCGGCTTTCGAAGGTGCAAAAATCAGTTGTGGGATGAGGGCAACTACCGGTGCAATTTCTTCTGTTTCAACTGAAAATGATTCATTTAATTGTCATGTAATCGGAAATGTAAAGGCAAAAGGTATTTGCGGCAGCGGACTGATTGACATCATGACAATTCAGATTCAGCAGGAAAAAATCGGTATTTTCGGAGAAATCAATTCAGGTGAAGAAAAAATAGAACTGGTTAATAACGTTTTCCTTACACAGCAGGACATCCGCGAATTTCAACTTGCGAAAGCAGCAATTTCTGCCGGATTACAAATCTTACTCAACCAGTTGAACATTACTTTTAATGACATTGAAACTGTTTACATCGCCGGCGGATTTGGCAATTTTCTGAACATTCAGAATGTAATCCGCACCGGGCTGATTGAATGTGAAGAGGAGAAAATCGTGAAACTTGGCAATACTGCATTAATCGGCGCCAAAATGTTCTTGTTTGAGGATACCGAAAATATTCAGCGAATCCTTGGTAAAACCGTTCATGTCAATCTGGAAGCCGACCGTAATTTTCAGGATATTTATGTAGATAAGATGCTGATGATGTAAATTAAAAATTCCTTTTACACATCTTATTTATATTGAGAAATAAGGAATATCGGATAAGAAATAACAAATCAGAAATGAAAATAGCAACTGTTCTTTCAAGATTTCACTCCTCCCTTTTGGGGAGGCTGGGAGGGGCTTATAATTCTTTTGTCGAAAGCAATCCGCAGGCAGCGTAAATATCCTGTCCACGCGAGGCACGGATGGTTGTGAGAATACCTTTTTTATTCAACTCATCTTTAAAACGCTGAATTGTTGTATCGTCCGGACTTTTTAACGGCGTCCCCGGCACCGGGTGAAATCGAATCAGATTGATCCGGCATTTCAATCCCGTGAGAAGCCGCGCTAGTTCCTTAACATGCGCATCCAAATCATTTAATCCTTCAAAAACAATGTATTCGAACGAAACCCTGCGTTGACGCCCGAAATCCCAGTGTTTGATTTCAGCAACCACATCTTCAATCGGATAAGCCACTTCCACAGGCATCAGTTTCCGCCTTTCATCATTAAACGGTGTGTGAAGGCTCACTGCCAGATGTGCCTCACTTTTTTCGAGAAAGGTGAGCATGCCCGGAATTATTCCGATTGTTGAAACAGTTATCCGCCGCGGACTCATTGCAAAACCCCAGTCTGCAGTCAGTATTTCAATGCTTTTCAGCACTTCCTCCAGATTATCAAACGGCTCGCCCATTCCCATGTACACAATGTTCGAAACTTCTCCGGCTTCAGCGATGCTTTTTACCTGGTTCACTATTTCGCCGGCAGTAAGTTGCCCCTGGAAACCCTGTTTTGCTGTCATACAAAACAAACAACCCATTTTGCAACCCACCTGCGAACTCACGCAGACAGTTTTGCGGTCGCCTTCAGGAATCATCGCTGTTTCCACATATTTATATTGAAGAGTCGGGAAAAGGTATTTTTTTGTTCCGTCGATACTTTCCTGAACTTTGGTTGGTGCAATCAGTCCCAATTCAAATTTTTCATTAAGCAGTTCCCTTGTTTTTTTGGAAAGATTCGACATTTCATCTATCGACGAAACATCTTTTTTGTAAAGCCAGTCGGTAATTTGTCCGGCAGTGAATTTCGGAAGTCCGAGTTCTGTAATCAACTCTTGTAATTCGGACAAAGTCTTTCCAAAAAGTTTTTCTTTCATTTTTAAATTTTGTGCAAAATAAGAAAGAATCTTTGTTTTAAGGAAACGGACTTTTCAAGTCTGTTTTTTTCGGGTTTGCAAAACTGTAATCCTTTTTAAGAAAGCGTTTCCAGAAATCCGGGCGCTTTGCGGTGTTTTGTTGCCTGTTCGAATGCGTATGCAATTTTTAAAAGTTTTGGCTCACTCCATGCTTTTCCAAAGAATGAAATCCCGACAGGCAGGCCATGTACATAGCCCATTGGAACCGTAATATTCGGATAACCTGAAATGGCTGCCGGCGATGAACTTCCCCCGCTGAAATGATCGCCATTCACCCAATCGATGGTCCAGGCAGGTCCGTTTGTCTGCGCAATGACTGCATCAAGTTTATTTTTTTCAATTACGGCATCAATTCCTTCTTTCCCGGCAAAAAGTTTTGAATCTTTCAATGCCTTCGTGTATTCTTCTGTTGTAAGATCGCCTTTTTTCTGTGCCTCCTCAAAAATTTCCTGACCAAACCAGGGCATTTCCTTTTCAGCATTATTTTTATTGAAACCGATGATTTCCTCAAGCGATTTTACCGGTGCATCAGGATGTTCCTGTAAATATTTGTTCAGGTCGGCTTTAAATTCGTAGAGTAAAACCTGGTAAGATGGATTTTCCCATTTCCTGAGATTTTTGAATTTCACATCCTCAACAATTTCAGCGCCCTTTTCTTTTAAAACTTCAACCGCCTGCTTAAAAAGCGCATCCACATCTTTATTAAATCCGGTCATTTCCGAAGCAATTCCAATCCGCATTCCTTTCAAACCATTTGCATCTAAAAACTGCGTGTAATCCGAAAATATTTCGCCATTTTCGATGTGGGTTTCTGCGTCGTCAGGATCAAATCCGGCAAGTGCGCCCAACAGAATTGCAGCGTCTTTCACGGTCCTTGCCATTGGTCCGGCGGTATCCTGACTGTGTGCAATCGGAATTATTCCCTGCCGGCTCCACAATCCCAAAGTCGGTTTTATTCCTACAACGCCATTTACACCCGAAGGACAAACGATTGAACCATTTGTTTCGGTGCCAATACCGATTGTACATAAATTGGCAGCAACTGCGGCGCCTGTTCCGGAACTTGAACCACACGGACTTCTGTCTAAACAATACGAATTTCGTACCTGTCCGCCGCGTCCACTCCATCCACTCGAAGAATAATCGGAACGGAAATTGGCCCACTCGCTCAGGTTGGTTTTGCCTAAAATAACTGCTCCTGCTTCTCTGAGTTTATTAATAATGAATGCATCTTCCGGCGCAATGTTCCCGGCCAGTGCAAGCGAACCGGCAGTGGTTTGCATTTTATCGCCAGTGTCGATATTATCTTTAAACAAAACCGGAATTCCATGTAAAAGGCCACGAACCTTCCCGTTTTTTCTTTCTTCATCAAGTTTCTGCGCAATTTCAATTGCATCGGGGTTGATTTCGATCACCGATTTTAAAACCGGATCAACCAGTTTTATTCGGTCGAGATATTTCTGACAAATTGCCACGGAGGTCAGTTCACCGGAATTCATTTTCTGCTGTAATTCGTCAATGGTAACTTCATTCAGATCGAAGACCGTAAAATCGGGTTTGGTAATTTCTACTGATTGCTTTGAAGTGCAGGCTGCAACTCCGGTCAGCGCAACCACTGAACCGCTTAAAGCAGTGGTTTTAAAAAAAGTGCGGCGTTTCATTTGAATAGTTTTTGATTCGGCATGAAGATATAGAAACATTTTAAATTAGCGATAAGAATTTCAGATTCCCAGCCGTTTTCCGTCAATTAAACTGCTCATTATCTTGACTCCCCATATATTTCTGACAAACAGATTATTTTATGAGTAATCATTTTTAATCGAAACAATCTCAACAAGGCAATTATTAAAATTAATTTTAATAATTTCGTGGCCGGACGTTTAATAACATAATAAAAAATAAGAAGAAGAGTTTTACATCAGTTGTTGATGTAATTACGATATTAAAGCGGTGTGCCCTCCTGTCTTCAGGTAAAAGCGTCATATTAACTCAAAGTTGAGGAGGAGCATACCGCTTTCGATTTAAAACGATGCCTGACAAAAAAGGTTCGCAAAAAATGAAGTAAGTTTTGCTTACCTATGTTGAAATTTTTGGTAAGGAATTACATAAAAAACTGATCTGCAAAATATTCCCTTTCTGACAATGATTATTGTATCTTGCCTGGGTTCTTTTTAACAAAATCTGCCCAGTTTTTATATTCTTTCGATTTCTGAGGTTTATCAGATTGAATAAAATGACAGATAGCAACAGCAACTGCATCAGTTGCATCAAGGCTTTTTTCAATATCGTCGAGGTGATAAACTTTTTGTAAAAAATAGGCAACCTGTTCTTTTGAAGCCCGGCCCATTCCTGTAATCGATTGTTTTACAAGCAGCGGGGCATATTCAAATATTGGTAAATCGTAAATCAATGCTGCCGCCATGATCACTCCCTGTCCGCGGCCAAGTTTCAGCATCGATTGAACGTTTTTCCCGTAAAAAGGCGCCTCAAGTGCAACAACATCGGGTTTGTATTCCTTTATAATGTACAATGCCCGTTCGTGCAGGTATTTCAGTCTTTCGTAGTGGTCGGCGAACTTACCTGGTGTAATCGTACCCATGTTTAAAATGACCGGCACCTTATTCCTGATTTCGACCAAACCATAACCGGCAACGGTTGTTCCCGGGTCGATTCCTAAAATACGAAGCGGATTTTTCATTCTTTAAAAATAGTAACTTGTGGCAAAATAGAGTGATGAGTTCAGAAAAATGTTACAGATGATGATTTATTGAGATTAGTTGTGATTTATTGAGAATAATTGAGATTGGTTGAGACTGATTGAGATTGATGGTTTTAAAAAATCTCTATAAATCTCCATCAGTCTCCATAAATCACCTTCTTTTTTCCAATTGTTGCACCAAAACGCCGGAAACAATAAATATCAATCCAATAAAAGTAGTTGCAAAAATGGTTTCTTTCAATACAAAATGAATAAAAATCAGCGACAGAAAGGGTGCAAAAAACACAAGGTTTCCTATTTTGGCGTTACTTGTGGTGTAATTCATTGCTTTTAACCAGATTACATAAGTAATCCCGACCTCAAAAATCCCTGAATAAACAACTGCATACAAACTTACGCCAGGATGAATTCCGAAATCGGAAAAAAAGTAAACAACCGGAGCCAGGTAAATAAACCCGATGATAAAATTCAGAAATAATTTTATCACTTCATCCCTTTTGTCGCGAACGTTAAAAATCCAGTACAACGACCAGAGAATTGAACTTCCGACAGCCAGAAAAACACCGGAAACATTAGTTTTTCCAAAGTTATCGACTCCTCCCTGCGATGAAATAAAAAACACACCAATGAAACTGATCAGTAAGGCTCCAACGCTGATCCAGCTGATTTTCTGGTTGAGAAACGGCACCGAAAGAAGTGCAAGAGTAATTGGCCAGATCATGTTCAGCGGTTGCGCTACCTGGGCTGGCAGAAGCGAATAAGCTTTGAATAACACGAGATAATAAAGAAGCGGGTTAAAAGCGCCCATCAGCAACGAATACGACCATTGTTGCAGGGTTTGTTTAAATGCCAGTTTTACTTTATTCTGAAAAACGAGAATAATAAACAGCACCAATACACTAATTCCGGAGATATAAAAAATGAGCTGGATAAAATCGTATTCACGCAAGGCAATTTTAAATGAGGTTGCCACGGTTGACCAGAACAATACTGCCAATCCTGCAAAAATATATGCTTTCTGTTTAGAACTCATTCACTTTTTCGGGATTCATGAATAGTTCTTCCTTGTTCTGTTCCTGCTTTTTATCGGGGTATTGTGCGCGTAATTCACGGTATTTCTCCCTCGATTCTTCGGTAAAAACGCTTCCCGGATAACGGGTTAGCATGGTTTTATACAAATCTTTTGCTCTCTCTTTTTCTCCCATGTTATTATTGTATAATTCAGCAAGCATAAAAAGAGCATCATCGCCTAAAATGTCGTAGCTGAAATCGCTGACAATTTTTTCGAGATGTGTTGCTGCCAGAAGATAATTTTTGTTTTCGATTTCGATTTTTGCTTTGCGGAAAAGTATATCGTCAACCAGCGAATTATAAGGATACAACTCAGCAAGACCATCCAAAATGGTCATGGCTTCTTCGTTTTTATTCTGAAAAAACTTCAGATCAGCCCTGGCAAACATGGTAAGCGGCACAGCAGTTGTATCGAGATTGAGATTATTGCCGATTAAAAGCGAAAGTTCCATTGCGTCGTTGGCAGTTAATTTCGAAGTGCTTGCTTTGATAACATCAAGTTGTGCTTTTGCCCAGCTGAAATTACCAAGATAATATCCAAGTTTTGCTTTTTTAAGTTTTACATCATCTCCGAGCGAATTATTTTTATTGGCGTCAATCACCTGCGAATAAAGCAATGTAGCTTCCCACGGATCATCGGAATAGACATAAATATCGGCCATTTCGGTTTTCAGCCTGCCCCATTCTTCCGGTTTAAGGTTTGGTATTGCCAGAGCTTTATTTAATAACTCAATTGCCTGATTGGTTTTATCGAGATAAAATGCGAGCAGATGAGCATCCTCCTGTACAAGGTTTAATGTTGCTGAGCTGATTCCCAGATAACCAAGTCCCTGGTCAAACTCAAAAGCTATTTTTTCACCTTTTTCTTTGTTGTCAGGCGATTCGGCAACATACTGCAAATACAGTGAATGAATTTTTAAAGCATACGACTGGGTAAAAAACGGATTGTTATTTCCTTTGCTCAATAAATATTCGAAGGCTTTCAGCGCATCGTCATATTTTTTATTATTCAACGCCATGTGACCCAACTGGATAATCTGCACATCTTCTTTTCCGGTTCTTTTATCGAGTGCTATTGATTGCCGCAGTGCATTAGGAAACTTGTTCTCCTGGAGAAAAAGCCAGATCAGCAGACGATTGTAGCCAATCACCTCGGGA
Organism: Draconibacterium sp.; assembly: GCA_037442685.1. Lineage (GTDB taxonomy): Bacteria > Bacteroidota > Bacteroidia > Bacteroidales > Prolixibacteraceae > Draconibacterium. The sequence goes on from JBBIPU010000027.1 coordinate 23,152, forward strand.
TTTGCCTGTATGCGTTTTAAAACCTGTTCCCTGAAAACTTCAAGCATTTCGTTATCAATATCGAGGCGCATTGTTGATGAAAGTCCGCTTTGTACCTGAGGTAGCATGTTTTCATTTTGTTTCACCAGGTCAAGATATTTTTCCATCATATTCTGATAATCACGCACATACGAATATGCACGCGCTAATTCATAGTCAAAACTCCCGGGTCCCAGAATTTTTTCGCCTTTCAGATAAGTTTGTTTTGCGAATTCATATTCCTGCCATCCTAAAAAAGCGTTGGCAAGCAATATATATTCATTCTTATTGGCCGGGACCATTTCAATGGCTTTGTTATATTTTTGAAGCCCCTCCTCCACCTTTTTCTGAATTTTAAGTACATACCCCCAATGCACATAAAATTCAGGTTTTTCAGGACGCTGCTTTTTTATTTCGGCTTGAATTTGTGCTAAAGCTTCATCGTATCGCTGTAACTGGATTAAACAATCGAGATAATATTTAAAATAGAATGAGTTTTTTGAGATTTCGTAAACCCCGAAAAGTAAAGGCGCTGCCTTCTCGAAATCTCTTGCATTATAATACTGGATTGCCAGATTAGACTGGGTCACAACCGGATTCTGCTGCTGGTTATTCTGACCATGTACTCCGGCAAATGCAAAAAATAAAATCAGTATGAAAAGGTAATATTTCATTCTCCGTTCTGAATATCGCACAAAAATAACATTCCCGACCTACAATTGGTTTAAATCATAAATTTTTAACGATTCATCTTTTAGTCAGGGATGTCAATAAAAAACAGTTCAAAAAAACATTAAATTATTAACGAAAATGATCCAAATCCTGACTCCGCTCTTTCAGTTCCCGGCTGTTTCTTTAAAAAACTTACATTTGCAGAAAAAATTGTTATGGCACACGAGTTGAAGGACAGGCAGCGACTGCCACAATGGATGAAGATGAAAATGCCAAAAGGCGAAAGCTACACGAAAATTAAAAACCTTGTAAATTCAAATGGTCTTCATACAATCTGTACCAGTGGAAATTGCCCGAATATCGGGGAATGCTGGAACAGGGGAACTGCCACTTTTATGATTCTGGGGAATATTTGTACCCGCCGTTGCAAGTTTTGTGCGGTTCCCAACGGCAGACCGCTGCCTCCCGATTTACTTGAACCCGAAAAACTTGCCGAATCGGTAAGAATAATGGGTGTAAAACATTGTGTAATCACTTCTGTCGATCGTGACGACCTGGATGACCAAGGCGCCGGACTCTGGGCAAGAACAATTACCGAAGTGAAACGCGTCAATCCCGAAACAAAAATCGAAGTTTTAATTCCCGATTTCAGGGGAAAAACTGAATTAATTCAGCAGGTAATCGACGCAAAACCTGATGTGATTTCGCATAATCTCGAAACTGTGGAACGGCTTACACCTTTTGTCAGGTTTGCATCGAAATACAGAAGAAGTCTTGAAGTAATAAAATATGTGGCTGAAAATTTCAGGGTGGCAAAATCGGGAATTATGTTAGGACTTGGCGAAACTCATGAAGAAATTCTGCAAACCATGGACGATCTTCTCGAAGCAGGATGTAAAGTAATGACAATTGGCCAGTACCTGGCACCTACTCAAAAACACATGCCGGTTGTGGATTACATTTCGCCTGAAAGGTTTACGGAATACAGGAATACCGGCATCAGAAAAGGTTTAAAATTTGTTGAAAGTTCTCCGCTGGTACGTAGTTCGTACAGGGCAGAAGAACATGTGAATGCGTGAAATAAAAGCCCCATCCCGACCTTCCCCAAAAGGGAAGGAGAAAGAAAAAGAACAAAATGGCAAATTTCAATTATATCGATTTAGGATTAATGGACTACAAAGCCTGCTGGGATTACCAGGAAAAACTGTTGGCTGAAATCGTCGATGAAAAAAAGACACTTGGAAAACCAACTCCGAAAAATCATTTTCTTTTAGTTGAACATCCTCACGTTTACACACTAGGCAAAAGCGGCGATGAAAAAAACTTACTTGCTCACGAAGATTTTCTTAAAAAAATAAATGCTTCGTTTTATAAAATCAACCGAGGTGGCGATATTACTTACCATGGTCCCGGACAGTTGGTAGGATACCCAATTATCGATCTGGAATATTATAAAATTGGAATTCGCGATTATATCGAAAATATGGAACAGGCAATAATTGAAACCATTGCTGAATACGGCTTAAAAGGTGGATTGAAAGAAGGGGCAACCGGTGTGTGGCTCGATGCAGGACACAAAGTGCGGGCACGAAAAATATGTGCAATCGGGGTCAGGGTAAGCCGGTTTGTTACAATGCATGGTTTTGCGCTGAATGTCAACACCGATTTGCGTTATTTCAATTATATCAATCCATGCGGATTTACAGCTTTTGGCGTGACCTCAATTCAACAGGAACTTGGAAGGGAAGTGCCTGTGGATGAAGTAAAAACCATACTGAAAGAAAAATTTAACCTCATTTATTGATCCCGGCCTGATTCATCAAATTTTCTCAAATCCGTTTTTGAATTGAACAATGAATTTTGCTTCAACATCTGTTTCATTTCCACAAATTCAATCAAATTATTCTCTGTTAAAGACTCACTATTAAAAAATTAAAACCAAATTTATAGTCTTGATTTTCATTTGAATTGATGAAAGTAACATGGATAATAGTTTTGCTGTTTTTTATCGCCATTGAAAACGTTTACAGTGAAGATTCAAAATGCCACCGTTCGACCGAAGGTACAGATTTCTGGTTTGGTTTTATGGAAGGCAGAAACTACAGATACAATCTGCATTATATTGAAATCACGATAACTGCCAGTGAAGCAACCAATTTCCGGATTTTCACCGGCAAATCAACCATTCCGTTGCCAGTGACCGATTTTGTAAATGCAGGAGAATCTGTCCAGATTAAACTTCCGCTTGATCTCGCCGAAGCAACCGGATCGGAAAAAATCCAGGAAAGAGGAATCCACCTTGTTGCTGATAAACCGGTAAATTTATACGCACTCAACTGGGATAGAAACTCGGCAGATGTCGCAGTTATTTATCCTGTTGAATCGCTTGGCAAGGAGTATTTTACGATGTGTTATACTCCAAATGTCGATCCTGACCCTACGCATGGAAGAAACAGCGAATTTCTGATTGTTGCCTCGAAAGACACTACCCTGGTTGAAATAATTCCATCGAAAGTAACCGATGCACTCAGGGAAGCAGGTGTCCCGTTCACAGTTACACTTAACAAAGGTGAAGTTTACCAGGTACAATCGCTGAATCAGAACAACTTGCCCGGGCAGGGTGACCTGACCGGAAGTTATATCAGATCCGACAAACCTGTTGCAGTTTATTCAGGAAATTTCAGTACTACAATTCCGGTTGTAAACGGAATGGGTGGTTTCGACCATTTATATGAACAGATTCCTCCTGTACAGACCTGGGGACGTGAATATTACGCGGTTCCTCTTTACACGAGGTATGCTGATCTCTATCGTGTAATCGCATCCGAAGACAATACAAATGTCCAGATCGGAAATAATCCGCCTTTTATTTTAAACAGGGGGGCATTTAAGGAATTTACTTTGAACCATGACAATCCATCACGCATTTATGCCGATAAACCTGTGATGGTGGCTCAGTTCAGTCAATCGAACGGAACGGATGAGTGGTACACTGGTGGAAACGGCGATCCTTTTATGATTATCCTGAGTTCTGTAAGTCAGTTTAAAAATGAAGCTACTTTTGTTGCTTACTTTTCAAATCAGATTACCGATTACTATGTAAATATCGTTTCCCTCACCTCCGAAAAGGAAAATATAGAACTGGACGGAGAACCGCTTGGTGTCTTTTTAAAACCATTTGGCGGCACCGGTTATTCATACACTCAACATAAAATATATGCAGGAAAACATACCATTAAAAACCTGAATCCCGACCGGGGTTTTCTGGCATATGTTTATGGTTTCGGAGGATACGAATCGTATGGTTACGGTGTTGGTTTTAATCTTGATTTGATCCTCGATCTCGGACAAAGCATTAATTTTCAGGGCGATACACTGCCAATTTGCTCAGGAGAGGAAATTGTGCTCGACGCAGGACCTTATTTTGATGACTACCTCTGGAATACAGGAGACACCACTCAGAAAATAACAGTTAAAAAACAAGACAAATACTGGGCCCGGGGTACAACGGTCGACGGTTGCACCCAGAGCGACACATTGTATATTCTTGTCAGTAAACCGGTTAAACCTGAACTAGGCCCTGATATTCAGGTTTGTTCTCCCGAAACTGTTCAATTAGATGCAGGCGAAGGATATGCAAGTTACAAATGGAACTCTGGTGAAAATACCCGGATCATCGAAGCTGACAAAACTTATAATTATAACGTTGAAGTAAAAAATGAATATGGCTGTATCACCCGCGACACAATGAATTTAACTGTATTCCCGACACCGGTTATTTCAATGACCGGACCAACTTTAATTTGTGGAAGCAAGTCACTCAAGGTGACATTGAATTTTGAAGAAGCAGATGAAAATATGCTCAGTTCCAGCACAATGATATGGGACACAAACAGGCCTGACGAACTCACTTTCAGCAACAAAACAAAAGTTTCTGCCGATATTGAAGTAAAGGAATGGGGAGAATATCAAGTGTTCTATAAATTCACCACTTCCGAAGGATGCGAAATTCCGGATACCATTCAGCTTCAGTTTTGGGATACCCCGACATCAAAAATCACTCCTGTTGATAATCCAAATGACAAATGCAGCGGATACAGCCGCGAAATAAAATATGAAGGAAATGCCACTGCCGATGCCAGTTTTTTATGGGATTTCGATGGTTGTTACGCTGATTCGCTCGACTGGAATCTCAGAAGAGTTTCTTTGGGCGCATACAGTTCAAATCCTTCGGTTTCGCTGACAGTTGAAGAAAATGGTTGCCGGAGTGATACTTCGATGATTTCGATTGGCGCTAACCCGGACTTTGTAATGAACACAGTTAAAAGCAGGGGTTGTGATTCGGCGACTGTGATGTTCAGTGGTCAGCTAAATGTTCAGGATTCACTTCGGTTTGAATGGGATTTTGGTGATAATTCGCCGGTAAGCAATCTACAAAATCCTTCTCATTTTTATTCATCCACAGGCAGTTACAATGTCGGCCTCTTAATCACCAACTTGCTGAACGGTTGCAAAGTTGGATACGAAATGGAAAATATGGTTAAAATATTCCCTACACCTGAAGTGGACATTGCCGTTGACAGTGAATTCTGTAACGATAAAACCGTTGATGTTTATTACCTGCAGAACATTGATTCTTCCTTTTGCACCTGGGAGTTCAGTGGTGCAAAGGAAATCGGGGAAGGAAATGATTCTATAACAATTTTAATAGAAAAACAAATTGCATCAATTCGGCTTCAGGTTGAGGAATTCGGATGTAAAAGTAAATGGGCGGAAACAACTGTACGCCGGAAACCCATTTTCGACCTGACAACTGATATTTCCGAAGGTTGCCAGCCATTGAAGGTGCTTGCAGGCGCCGTTACTTCGGATGAAGATATTCAGTTTAAATGGCTTACAGATTCGCTTATTTCTGACGGGAATGAACATTATTTCATCCTTCCCGATGCAGGAAAATATGATTTCACTCTTGCCGGTTATTCAAATCTCACCGGTTGCAGCGATACAATCACCAGAAAAGAGATGGTTCTGGTTCACCCAAAACCAGAAGTAAAATTTGATGTGGATTACCCGGTTGCAATCATTGAACAGGCAACCCTTCATTTTACCAATTTTACCCCGGATGTTGAAATTTTTAAATGGAATTTCGGCGATGGCGGCACTTCCACAGAAGAAAATCCACTGCACACGTATCTTGAACTGGGCAAATTTCCTGTGGAACTGGCAGTTGAATCGGAATTTGGGTGTATCGACACAGGCAGGTTGACAGTTGAAATTCTGCCATTTAACGTTTACACACCAAATGCTTTCAGACCTGACAGTGAAATACCTGAAAACCGCGAATTTATGCCGGTTGGTGTCGGAGTCGATCCCGAAGCTTTTCAGATGCAGATATTTAACCGCTGGGGTGAAATGATCTTCGAAACTACAAGTCTCGAAAAAAAATGGGACGGGACTACAAAAAACAATAAACCCGCACCGATGGGAAACTACATCTGGAAATCGGAATTTAAAGATGTCCAGGGATTTCATCATTCTATGAAAGGGCAGGTGTTGTTGATCAGATAACCCGGATAATAAACACTTATTTTAGTGAAACAGATATTAACCATGTAATACGAAATACAGGAAATAAATCTTCATGTAACCTGCTTTTCAGTTTGAATAAAAAAGGCCGGCCGGAAATTCATCCGGTCAGCCCTTTTATGACAACCTCTAATCTATTCTATTTCTCGATATTATAGGTAAAATAGTTATTTGGAGTAGAAAGTTCGACCTGATATTTTCCTTTTTCAAGATTTGAAAGATCGTAACCATTGGTAAGCACAAAATTGTTACCCAGTTTATTTTCAAATACAAGATCTCCGTCGTTGTAAATTTTGAAATTTACATTTTGCCTGTCAAAATTCAGAAATGAAAATTTTAACAGATCGTCGTTGTAAGCAAAATAAGGTGCATACTCCATTTTCGATTCCCCAGCAATCATCCCCTTGTCACTGATCTCAAAATCCTTTGAAACATAAGTATCATTCACTTTCAGCTTTAAAGTGTAAGTTCCGTTATCCATATCCGAATAATCGATTACCTGGCGCAAATTGGTGATTTCATTTGCCGATTCTTTGTAGTACACAAGGTCGCCGTTTTTAGCAACAATGCTGAGCTCGAAATAAGCCGGATTTTCATTTTGGGCCGCAATCAGTGCCTTTTCATCGTTCAGTGAAATAACATTCACAGTTGGTTTTTCAACCGCAGTTGCCGCAAAAACAAGGGCAACAGCAATAATAGTTAAAGAGAATTTAATTGTTTTCATGACTTTGTTTTTTTAATTGTTTTCGCCACTTTGACTATTCATATATGAAAGAGTTTAATTATTAAATACATAGAAAGTCTTTGATTTTGTTAAATTTTATTATCCGTTTAAAAACCGCATAAATAAGCTCCTTCCTGAAAATATTAGCTATCAATGATCTTTGAATGATTTTATTCAGGTTGCAAATTTCAAAAACTAAAATATATCAATCTTAATATTCTGATTGATCGCACGATCTATTTCAAACCGGTTTTAAAAAACGATAAAGAAATCTTTTACGAATGCAAAATACTTCACGATGAGATGCCCGTATCAAAAACATAGTTAATTTCACAAAAAAATCAATTTAAACTTTGATATGATTATTTGCAATCGACTTAATTAAGCTAAAGAATATCAATAATTTAATCGAAAATAAGACAAAAATGACATCGAACAGAAGAAATTTTTTAAAACAGACATTGATCGGTTCAGGAATAGTGGCCACCGGTTTATCTGGCAGTGCGAATATTCTTGGCTCAGTGACAAGGGAATCAGGTACTGCAAGTTACCAGGGACAGCAAACATTTAACATGTGCGGTTACGCTGCGCCAAAAATCAATAAGGTACGGATAGGTTTTATCGGGCTTGGCAACCGCGGTCCGGGCGCTGTTGAACGAATGTCGCATATCGAAGGAGTGGAAATCGCAGCGCTTTGCGATCAGTACGATGACAGGGTTGAGAAAATTCAGAAAAAACTGGAGAAAGCAGGAATTCCAAGGGCAAAATCCTATTCTGGCAGCAAGGAAGCCTGGAAAGGAATATGCGAAAGCCCTGATATTGATCTGGTTTACATTACCACTCCGTGGGCATGGCATACACCGATGGCTGTTTATGCAATGGAAAACGGGAAACATGCTGCAAGTGAAGTCCCCGCTGCCAAAACGCTTGACGAATGCTGGCAGTTGGTTGAAACATCGGAAAAAACCAGAAAACATTGTATGATGCTCGAGAATTGCTGCTACGATTTTTTCGAACTCCTGACGCTGAACATGGCCCGCCAGGGATTTTTCGGAGAGATAATTCATGGCGAAGGAGCATATATTCACAATCTTCTCGAGGCAAATTTCGACAAAAATAATTATTCCGAAATGTGGCGTTTAAAAGAGAACTTCCGCAACGGCAACCTTTATCCTACTCACGGTCTTGGGCCCGTTTGTCAGGTGATGAACATCAATCGCGGCGACCAGATGGAATACCTGACATCCACCTCATCAAACGATTTTCAGATGGCGGCAATGGCTGATGAATTGGCAAAAAAGGACGATTTCTACAAAGAATTTGCAGGCAAACATTATCGTGGAAATATGAATACAACCAGTATCCGTACCTACAAAGGCCGTACGATCATGATTCAGCACGACGTGACAAGTCCTCGCGTCTATTCACGAATCCATCTTGTAAGCGGAACAAAAGGAGTGGCAATGAAATATCCCGAACCGCCAAGAGTTGCTACAACCCACGAGTGGTTCGATGAAAAACAAATGAAAAAACTTGAAGAGGAATACACTCCTCAAATTGTAAAGCATATTGGCGAAATGGCTAAAAAAGTGGGTGGCCACGGAGGAATGGATTTTATGATGGACTGGCGGCTGATCGACTGTTTGAGGAATGGTTTGCCACTCGATCAGGATGTTTACGATGCAGCACTCTGGAGTTCGATCGCCCCGCTAAGCGAAAAATCGGTGGCCAACCGCTCAAATTCGGTCGATGTGCCTGATTTTACCAGAGGCGCCTGGAAAACAAACAAACCAGTTGAACTTACGTTAAAAGGTGGGGGTACAACGGGGGTAAAATAAACTCATTGATAATCAGTGTAGATCACAAATAACACACTGACCTGAAAGGTCAACATCTTCATAACCGCAGGTCGTTGACCTGCGGAGGCTCGCAATAGAACGAACCTCTGCCTGAAAGGCAGAACATTGCAAAGAGAGGTTTCTCAACTGTCCTGCCTTTCAGACAGTAGTTATGTTTAGGTCAATGTCCTCAGGTCGTTGACCTGAGGTTATGAAGATTAAACACCTTCGGAGTTTATTTCATTAAACGTATAATCAGTAAAATTTTAATCATTTATTTTGTAAACGCAACCTTTTATGATGAAATTCCGTCATCAATTTATGGATCTAATAACGGAAACTATGAAACAGATAATTCTACTTTGTTTATTAATAACTTCCCTGGCAACCGGTGCGCAGGAATTTTACAGTACCGGCGATTGCAAGGCATCGTTTAAATTCGAGGTCAATCCGAATATTTACACACTTTTACCTGCAACAGCCATCAATTTTTACGATACTTCTGAAGGTAAGGTAATTGCCTGGTACTGGGAATTTGGCGATAACAATACAAGTACCGAGCAAAACCCGATGTTTATTTTCAATCATCCGCTTGGAGAGCCCGAAGTTAAAATAAATCCATACCGAACAGTCAGGCTGACAATACTGACTGCTGACAGTTGCAAGAGCACTGTTTCGCAAACCATTAATATCATGGATGGTACCGGAATTCAGTTCGGAAATTGCATAGCACAATTTAAATATTACGAGATGTCGCGCGATTCAGCAACGGGCAAAGTAACGTTCCATTTCGATGATCGCTCTGAAGGTAAAGACCTGAAGTATTTCTGGCAGTTTGGCGATGGAACCGTCAGCACAGAACAAAATCCTGAAGTTTCTTTATCAATGGATCAGCCAGAATTCAAAGTTTGTTTAACCGTTACCGGAGCCGACAGTTGTTCAGATACCAGGTGCGATATCGTTTATTTGCAGCCTGTGATTTGGGATACGGTTTTTACAGATCCGGTACAGCAAAACTGTATTGCAATATTTAAATATTACGAAATGGAACGCGATTCTGCATCGGGCACCACCAAAATCCATTTCGATAATTATTCTGAAGGTGAAGGACTTTCGTACCTCTGGCAATTTGGTGATGGTACAACAAGCACCGAAAAAAATCCGGAAATGAAATTCAGTCTGAATGAACCTGTTCATAAAGCCTGTCTGACGGTTACCGGAACTGACAGTTGCACCAGCATGATGTGTAATGATGTATTTATTCAACCACCTGTAATCTGGGACTCCATTTACCCTCCGCCTGTTCAATCTGATTGTTATGTTGCGTTTGGATACGAAAGAAAAGATATGCTGATGGGACCTGTTCCTTCGATGCTGGTCAGTTTTTATTCAAAATCCGATCCTCCTGCAACCGAGTGGTATTGGGATTTTGGCGACGGCACCACCAGTAACGAACCAAATCCGGAGCACATTTTTTACCAGGTTAT
>JBBIPU010000028.1:0-33395 GCA_037442685.1 Draconibacterium sp.
TTATTTAAATGTAATTCCATCCACATGAACCGAAGTTATCATTCCGTTGTAGGTGCTTGTTACTTTTGTGCCGTGAATTACAAAATTTTCGAGAGTTACCCCTGTGATTTTGTGGTTCTCGTCGAATCCCAAAAGTTGTGAATAAGGGAAAATATCGCCTTCGACAGTAATGTTTTTAAAATGGATGTTTTCAATTTTCCCCCGCTGTTTGTCTTTTGAGTATTGCGATTCGAGGATTTTAAAATCGATGAGCCAGCCACGTGAATCTTCCACACGAATGTCGTCGTAAAGCACATTTTTAACCACAGCCCGGTCGCCATTGTGAATGGTAAAAGTACCTTCCGGGCCTTCAACATGAATCAGGTCGCAGTTTCTGAAAGTGACATTTTTAATAGTGTCCGACCGTGTCTCAAACCCGATTTCGAGCCCGTTTCCCCACATTCCGTTCCAGAACACTGAATTCTGAATTGTAATATTGTCAACATTGATGCTACTGTTAAAATCAGTAAAATAGTTTACCCCCGATTTTATGGCTACGCAGTCGTCTTTTGTGCGGATAAAACAGTTATTTACAAGCACATCGGTTGATCCTACAATATCAATTCCGTCGTCCCAGTCGTTTTCCGAAACAATCTTAAAATTGTTGTATGTTACTTTTTTCGATGCAGTTAATGCACAACTCCAGTGCCGGCTTTCAGCGAGAATTATTCCCTCTATTAAAACATTTTCGCACTGGTTTATTTCAATGGGGCGGTGTTCGCCTTTCAGGTAGCGGCTGTTATCGAGAATACCTCGGCCCATGATTTTGATGTCTTTTCCCTGGTCGGTTGTAAAATGCCCGCGAATAATTGCGCCGCCTTCAATATAAACAGTATGGTTGCTTTTTACCTGTACTTCGCCGGGGTTGTGAATTTTACCAGCTTCGAAAAAAATCACATTTTTATCGTTTTTGTCAGGGATTTCTGTTTCCAGGGGATTGGCAAAAATAAACAACGGCCGCTTGATGTTTTTATTGATTTCGATACTGAGATTGACAGGATTATCGAGCGAAAAACTGATTTGGTTGCGGTAAAGTTCTCCTTCAATCTTTTTGTTTTTGGGGCGGATATCGAAATTATAAACCGGACCGGAAAAGGTAACTTTCACATCCACTTTCCCTTCGAACGAAAAGTAAGCGAAAGCTGCAATCCGGGTGTTGTAAACGAAAATTTTCTGTCCGTTTACTTCCACCTCGAACTCGGGTGCTGCTTCTGCATCGTCAGGTGCTTTGTATGTGACAAGGTTGCCGGCACACAGCTGAAGCGGGACAATGCTGATTAAAATAACTAGCCAAATCACTTTCATAGGTTTAAGTTTATATGGATAAAATTAGTTAATGCTGCACGATTAATTTCTCCACCTGCCGGAAATTTTCATTCCGGCATTCAAGAAAATAAACTCCTTGTTTCAGATCATTCAGCAAAATGGTTTTTTCACCTGAACCAGATGAATAAAGAGTTTGCTGAATGATTTGACCTGTAATGTCAAAAATCGAAATCTGAATATTTCCAATGGATTCCGGAAACGAATTACGGATTGTCAGTATCCCACTGGTGGCCGGATTTGGATAAATGCTGATTTTTGTTTTTCTGTTCAAAGGCATTGATTGCGCCGAAGTAATAACAAAGTCTCCTGCATTGATTACATAAGCACTTTTAAACTGAATTTTGTTCCATGCACATAAATCGCGGTTCGTGCCTGAAATGTTGTCAGTGTATTTATCTGAAAACCAGGGGAGACAGTACAACCAGGGAGCATAATCCTGATCGGTAAAACATTTTTCAGGATTTGGCAATCCTTCCGATTCGCAAAGCGCAACCATTTTAGTTGGTGCAATCGCTTTCATTATGTTCCATGCGTCGCGGTAAGTTTTGCCTGTATTACTGTATGTTCCTCTTTCAACCGGATCAAAATCGTACAAATCAATGCCTGTGATATCGCAATAAGCGTCACCCGGATAAAATGCTTTTCGCCTTGGCAATTCTGAGGTCTGGTAAGGAGGCCAGCTTCCTCCGTTACAGACGACGCCCGGATTGAATACCCAGATCAGGTTATGCACTTTGTGATAATTTATGATCCTGTCCTGCAAAATCTTAAAAAGTTTTGCAGTTTTTGTGGGATCCGAAGTACAGGTCCACCAGAACCAGCCCCCGTCAATTTCATGCAGTGGTCTGAAAATGATCGGAATGGGTTTTCCTTTGTCATCCACAATCTTTTTCAGGAAATTGACCACATGATAATCAATATCCTCGATCATAGTATTGTACAGATCGGTACCTGGAGTTACAATGTCGTTCCATTGCTGGGTGGTCATCATTTGCACGTTTCCTGAAGCATCTTTTCCCCAGGCATCGCGGGTGTAAACACCATTTACTTTACTTGATGGCATTTGCCAGTGCCAGTTAACCTGCAAAATCTGTCCTCTTTTGTGTGCTGTTTTAAATCCCTGAATGTTTGTATTCCATGTATTTATCCAGTTTTGGTCAGTACGGCTGCGGTACCAGCTATTCATATCCTGTCCCCAGATTGCCGGAGTTTCGCCCGAGCAACTTTCCACTTTATCATTTCCTCCAAACTGTGATTCGGTCCAGCAACCGGTAAGCATTTTCTGCCCGTAAACGGACTTCAGGTAATTCCAGAGCGCGACTGTTTCTTCAGTTGCTGCAGAATCTAAAAGTGGTGTGGGATCGATGTCTTTGTACGTTGCTGTAATTTCTGTTTCTGCCTCGGGCATTACAATGGTGCTGATTGCAATAGTTGCATTTGTCACTGCATCAGAACCCATCCATTTATCAAAAACCTGGTTTTTCGGGGCAGGATCGGCAGAAATACTGATTATTTTACCTGAATAATATGCACCACTCCCGGTTCCGTTATTTACTTTCAGATTGTATTGAACGCAGGCATTTGTGGTTGCAAGAACTGTATTACCCGCTTCCGAAATATTTCCGGCAGCATCTTTTGCCTTTACTTTAATGTCAGGATAACCGGTATTACAATTCAGGTTGATTAATGTTATTGTGGTATCGGTAGTTGAAGCTTTTAAAATGTTACCAAAATAAACATCATACCCGGTAACTCCGATATTATCTGTGGAAGCATTCCACGATAATTCGAATGAAGTTTGTGTGGCATTACTGAATTTAAGATTTGCAGGAGATGAAGGTGGCAAAGTATCGTTTTCGCCTATTGCAATGTAATCAATATGTGTCCATCCCCAACTTTTTGAAATGGTAATAGTGTTATTTCCGGCATTCAGCCCTACATTCCCAACTTCCAGATCCTGCCAGGAGGCTGATTTGCCCGGGAAAACAGTGTATGCAGCCGGTCCTCCGTTAATGGAAATATTCTGGGCTTTTTCGCATGCCCCGCAAGTATTCTGAAACCTGATGATCAAAGGATAAGCTGCAGCAGCAGGTACATTCACCGTAAAAGTAATTTTATCGCCTTCGTTGTCGAAACTACCACCATCCATGTACCCTGTTCCCGAATATCCCGGAAGGGATTTTGCGATTGACACTCCTGTCAGAACCGCATTTTCGGCTTCATATTTTGTTATGTTTCTGGTCAGTCCCTGATTTACAGCCGAAAATGTAAAAGCATGTAGGCTGTTATTGTTAATGAATATCAAAAAAGCAATCAGGTAAAAAACGGTCGGTTTTGTTTTTAGATAATTCTGATTCATAGGTTTATAAGTGGTTTAGTCATTTATCTCCTGCATAAAATTAATTACAAAACCCGGCAACTGTTATTGTAATATTCGTATTTACGGGTTCACCAAAGTTAACAATTATCAAATCCTTGGATTTAATTTTAAAAGGCAAGTTGGATTTTTATTTGGAACAGTTAATTTCACCCGATAAATATTGTAAAAGCTAAAAGCTGATTTCAAAATTGATTAAAGCACTATCGATATATTCTGTTATTCTGATAACGATTCTTTTAACCATCAGCTACATCAGACAGTTGGTTAAAAAGCAGATAAAACCGGCGCTGGCCATGTGGGTGATGTTTTCGGTTGCCGTTGCCATGAGCCTGATTACTTATCTGAAAGATGGGAATTACGGCTTTACCGATAATATTCTTAATTCGGTAGATGTGATTTATGTTGTCACAGTTTCGGTAGCTATTGCTATCTGGGGCGACCACACCTCGAAAATCACCCGGTTTGATTTGGGATGCCTCATTGTAGTGGGACTGATTGTTGTTTTCTGGCTTTTTACCCAAAACCACCTGGTAACCAATTTTATGATTCAGACGATTCTTGTAATTGCCTATTTTCCGGTGGTAAAACGACTGATAGAAACCAGGGAAAATACGGAACCATTTCTTGTTTGGGCCGGAATGATGATTGCCCCTGTTTTATCGCTGCTTTCGAGCAAAGGACTTTTGGCAACGGTTTATTCGGTGCGTGCAATTATTTGTGTGGGAACACTTTTGCTGATTATGCTGTGGATTGAATTTTTAGGTAAGAAGATAAAAGAATTGAAAGAATCGAAATAAAAAAGACGTTTATATTTGCACCAAATCAAGTAAAAATCAAAATTAGAAATGACCAGTCAATTCACAAAAACCAACTACCAGTTACAATCGCTGAAAACCGGGAATATTTTTGCCGATGCTGGCTGGACACTCGATGCACCGGGTGAAACTGATCCGACGCTTGTGCGCGCCATTTACGAAAAGAAACAATTAACTGTGGGTTCTGCCGAAATGGGCATTTACCGCTTTGCCGACTGGTTGCCGGTTAGCCGCATGTTACATGGTTCGTCGGCGCCGGTGACTTATAAAAGTGAAAGACTGGCCAAAAAACTGGGGCTCACAAATCTCTGGTTAACTTTCAGTGGATGGTGGCCCGAAAAAGGTGTAAAATTTAAAACCTGTTCTTTCAAGGAAACTGAGGCCTATTCAGTTTGCGGAAGAATGACTGAAGAAATGAATAAAGTGCTGGTAGTTGCTTCGGCCGGAAACACAGCCCGGGCATTTGCCAAAGTATGTTCAGATAATAATATCCCGCTGCTGCTCTGCGTTCCGGAAGATAACCTCAATGCACTCTGGTTCGATGCCCCGGTAAAAGACTGTGTGAAATTGATTTCAAACAAAAAGGGAAGCGATTACTTCGATGCCATCCATCTTTCGAATATTGTTGCCGGAATGGATGAATTTGTTGCCGAGGGTGGCGCTAAAAATGTGGCCCGCCGCGATGGAATGGGAACCACGGTGCTTTCCGCAGTTACTACAATCGGGCAGATTCCGGAGTATTATTTCCAGGCCGTAGGTAGCGGAACCGGCGCTATTGCAGCCTGGGAGGCTAATTTGCGGTTATTGGCCGATGGCCGGTTTGGAACCAGGAAAATGAAACTCATGGTTTCGCAGAACATTCCATTTATCCCGATTTACGATGCCTGGAAAGCCGGATCGCGGAACATCCTGCCGTTTGACGATGTTTATGCCCGTAAACAGGTGGAGGAAATTGACGCAAAAGTTCTTTCGAACCGAAAACCTCCATATTCGATTCATGGTGGCCTCTTCGATGCGCTGATGGATGCAGGCGGCGATGTTCTTTTAGCGTCAAACGCCCAGGCCCGTGAAGCTGCGTCAGTGTTTAAGGAAACAGAAGGAAACGACATTCATCCGGCATCGGCTGTGGCAACTGCCACTTTAATAGATGCCGTTAAAAAAGGCATGGTTGAAAGGGATTCCATCATCATGCTAAATATTACCGGCGGGGGCGAAGAACATTTTAAATCGGGAAAAGAGCTCTATTATTTGCAACCATCTTCGGTTTGTGGAATCAATCCCGATCCTGCTGAAGTAAGGCGAAAAGTGGAAAAACTTTTTCAATGAAATGTTTTTGCATTGTAACTACCTCTTTTTAATTTAGTAGTTGGGTAAAACAGAGATTTTCAGAGTCATTATATTAATCTTTAAAATAAACTGATCATGTACCGGAAACCTGAAGTTTTTCTTGCCGTGGCACTCATTTTTGTCATGGCATCGTGCAAATACAAGGACTACAGCAAAGTCCCGTTTACCGAACCAAATCCGGCCCCCTGGGAAACGCCGGCAATTAATCAGATTAATAAACTGGATCCTCATGCTTATTTTATTCCGTATGCAACGGTTGAACAGGCGCGCACCGAAGACAAGTGGCAGTCGCCCATGTTGCAGTCGCTCAACGGGATGTGGAAATTCAACCTTGTGCAGAAACCATCGGAAAGACCATTCTGGTTTTTTAAAGACGATTTCGATACAAGAAAATGGAAAGAAATTAAAGTACCGGCCAATTGGGAACTCGAAGGATATGATTACCCGATTTATACGAATGTAAAATATCCTTTTAAACCAACTCCGCCCAAAATTCAGGATTTTTACAATCCCGTTGGTTCTTACAAGCGTACTTTCACCATTCCTGAAAACTGGAAAGGCAAAAATGTGATCCTGCATTTCGGCGCAGTAAGTTCGATGCTGAATGCCTGGGTGAACGGACAGTACGTAGGTTACAGCGAAGATAGCAAAACACCCGCCGAATTCGATATTACCAAATATCTGAAACCCGGAGAAAACTCTCTGGCAGTGGAAGTATTTCGCTGGAGCGACGGATCTTATCTCGAAGACCAGGATTTCTGGCGGATGAGCGGGATCACACGCGATGTTTACCTGCTGGCCCGGGCTGAACAACAGGTTCAGGATTTCAGGATTGTTGAAGGTCTCGATTCAACTTATACAAATGGCGTTTTCTCGCTGAATATCGATGTTGCAAATAACGGCGAAAATGATGCTGCAACTGTGGTTGAGGCTGTTTTGAATGACAACGGAACCGCCGTTCAGAACTTCTCAAAAAAACTTGATGCCGGAAAAAACAGCGTGGTTTTCGATGCCACTTTGCCCAACGTAAAACAATGGTCGGCCGAAATTCCCAATTTATATGAATTGGTTATCACCCTTAAAAACGGCGAAAATGTAGTGGAAGTTATCCGTCAGGAAGTGGGTTTCCGCACTTCGGAAATCAAAAACGGCAACCTGCTGATCAACGGTAAATATGTTTATCTGAAAGGTACCAACATGCACGAACACGACCAGTCAACAGGAAAGGTTGTGTCAAAAGAACTGATGCTGACAGATATCAAACTGATGAAGGCCCACAATATGAACGCAATGCGTTGTTCTCACTACCCTGAGCCCGAATTGTGGTACGAACTCTGCAACAAATACGGTCTTTACCTGATCGATGAAGCCAATATCGAATCGCACGGAATGGGCTACGGGCCTGAGTCGCTCGCTAAAGATTCAACATGGAGGGACGCCCATTTGTACCGTACAAAAAATATGTTTCAGCGCGATAAAAACCAGCCCAGTGTAATTATCTGGTCGCTGGGGAACGAATCAGGAAACGGCATTAATTTCCATGCCACCTACGATTACCTGAAATCGGTTGACAAAACCCGGCCGGTTCAGTACGAAGGTGCACGCATGGATACCAATACCGATATTTTCTGCCCGATGTATGCGCGTATCCGCAACATCGAGGAATATGCCAAAACCAAGCCTGAACGTCCGCTGATTATGTGCGAATATGCACATTCCATGGGAAACAGTGTAGGTAACCTGCAGGATTACTGGGATGTTATCGAAAAATATCAGCCATTGCAGGGTGGATTTATCTGGGACTGGGTTGACCAGGGTGTGCTCACTGCCGATTCAACCGGTGAAAAATACTGGGCGTACGGTGGTGATTTTGGTCCCGACACAGTTCCGAGCGACGGAAATTTCTGCTGCAACGGCTTGGTAAGTCCCGACCGTTCGGTGAAACCTCAGCTTCTGGAGGTGAAAAAGGTTTACCAGTACATTGGGTTTAAAGCTGTCGATTTGAAAAAAGGTGTTGTTTCGATCACCAATAAATACGCGTTCCTGAATCTTTCGATGTTCAGTTTTACCTGGGAAATTGTTGGCGACGGGAAAGTGGTTGCTAACGGAAATGCCGGTGACCTGAACCTTGAACCCGGCCAGTCGGTGGATGTCACGGTTCCGGTAAATTTCAAGGCTGAACCCGGTATTGAATACTTTCTCAATTTCAGGGCTGAGCTGAAAAACAACTGGAGTCTGCTCGATGCCGGTACAGAACTGGCAAAGGAACAGTTCGAACTTCCTGTTTTTGTGCCGGTTCCAAAAATTAACAGTGCTGTTCTTCCGGAAGTGACTTCCAGCGAGAACGACAATTCGATTGTTGTTTCAGGTGATGGATTTTCAGTTTCTTTCGACAAAAAAGCAGGATTGATCACCAGTTTCAAAAGAGGTGAGATCGAGTTTATCAAACAAGGTCCGGTTCCGAATTTCTGGCGGGCTTCCACCGACAACGACTTTGGCAACGGCCTCGACAAGCGCAGCCATGTGTGGCGCGAAGCAGGCAAAACAAGGAAAGTAGCAGACGTCAATGTTTCAAAAAAGGCAGAAAATTTAACGGAGGTGACCTTTAAGTTTGACCTTGTAAACGACAGCAACCAGGTGATAGCGAATTATAAATCGGTTTATAAAGTTTTCGGATCTGGAGATGTGGTTGTTGAAAATAACTTTGAAATGACAAAGGAGGGTCTCCCGGAAATTGTAAGAATGGGAATGAACCTCGAAATGCCGCGAAAATACGACCAGTTTATCTGGCTGGGCCGCGGGCCGCAGGAAAGTTACCAGGACCGGAAAACCGCAGCTTTTGTGGGATTGTACAAACAAACCGTGGAAGAACAATATTGGAAATATGTGCGTCCGCAGGAAAATGGCAACAAAACCGATGTCCGCTGGGTGACTGTTTCCGATGCTGACGGAAACGGGCTCTTGTTTGTGGGAATACCTTTGCTGGAGGTAAGCGCTCACCACAACATCCTCGAAGATTTTGAATCGCTTGAACGCACCGACGGACGGCAGCGTGATGGCGTTAAAGTGGTAAACCGCCACACGAACGATGTGAAACCGCGCGACCTCACTTCGGTAAACATCGATTACAAACAGATGGGGGTTGGCGGCGACGACAGTTGGGGCGCCCGCACACACGACCAGTATCGTTTGACCGATAAAAAATACAGCTACTCGTTCAGAATGAGAACGGTTCTTGCGGGCGAAGACCCGGTGATTATTGCAAAGCAACAATTTTGATTTGAAATATTTTTTGTAAAGAGGTGCAAAGAGGCCTGAAAAGGGTGGCTTTGTGCCTCTGATTTTTTATTTTGAAAACTTTTTAACTGACTAAAACCAACATCAATGAAACCATTTCTACTGATTACAACAATTTTTCTGATCGTCTCCTGTTCAATAAAAAATCCGGGGAATTTTGAAATTCAAAAGATTCAGAAAGTCAATCCTGAAATCAGTGCTTTACATGCCGGACAGGGATTTCAGGGCGAAGTGCTGAAAGTAAAACCAATTGAAGGAAACCAAAGCCTCACTGTTTGGGAAGGAAACGATCCCACGCTTTGGAAGAGTGCAAAATACCTTGTTTGTGAAATCTGGCACGACAACGATTTCAGCGCAGTGCTGAACGTGGAGTTTTACCGGAAAGAAGCAGGTACCGACAGTATTGTCACGCAAAGCGGCGCGGTGGCGGGCAATGAAAAACAATCTCCCCGGATGGCAGCCAAAATCGGCGTTCTGCCAAAGCTGAAAACCAAAGTGATTTTCCCGCTTGAGCACCTCGACGCACAGGAAATTTTTATGCCCCGTTTTCCACGGCAGTTAAAGGGAACTGTTCTTGGAAACCGCATGAAACCTGAAGAAACCACAAAAGTTGTTATCAGGTTCGAGCCTTGGCAGCAACCTCATTTTGTGCCGCAGTTCGAAATTGCCGCCGTTTACCTGACCAGCCAGATTCCGGAACCTTTCCCGCCGGTTGATGAAAAAGTAGTGGATGCATTCGGTCAGTGGACACAAAGAGACTGGCCCGGGAAAATAAAAAGTGAAGATGAACTGCAAGACTTGCTCGAAAGTCAGGCAGTGGCTGCCAAAACAGCTTCCTTCCCCGAAAATCTCAGCCGGTTTGGTGGCTGGAAAGAAAAGAAGTTCAAAGCCACCGGTTTTTTCCGTACGCAAAACGATGGAACCCGCTGGTGGCTGGTCGATCCCGAAGGTTTTGCCTTTGTCTCGGTGGGCGTCGATTGCATCAGACCGAATGCAGCCGGGGTGGTTTCGGGACAGGAGGATTTGTTTGAGTGGTTGCCCGACTCAACCGACGCTGTTTATAAAAGAGGATTCGGAAGTCGTGGAAAATATGTGCAGGCCGATTTTTTTGAGTTCAACCTGATGCGGATTTTTGGTGAAGATTGGCGCGATGAGTGGGAAAAAATTGCAGCCGGACAGATTCTTGATTTCGGGATCAACACCATCGGAAACTGGTCGGATATTGAATTTGCAAAAAGGGCAAAAATTCCATACGTGCTGCCGCTGGCGGGCTTCCCGTCAACCAAAGTGCAGTTGTTCCGCGATTTTCCCGATGTTTTTTCTGAAGAATATGCAGAAAATGCACGAAAATTTGCCGCCCAGCTCGAAAAGTTCAAAACCGACGAATACCTGATTGGCTACTTTTTGAGAAACGAACCTACCTGGGCTTTTGGCGAACACGACATTGCTTTTGAAATGTTTGCAACGGGTCAGGCTTCGGAATCGAAAAAGGAATTTGCCCGCTGGCTGGCAGAAAAATATGGTTCGATTGAAGAACTCAACAAACAATGGAAAATAAAACTGGGCGGTTTTGAAGCATTCCCGAAACAGGTTTTTGAGGAATATCCGTCAGAAATCGCCAAAGCAGATTGCTGGAAATTCTCTGAAGTTCTGGTGGCAAAATATGTAAATGTTCCGTGCGACGAAGTTGAAAAAGTGGACGCCAATCACCTCAATCTTGGGATGCGTTACGCGTGGATGAGTTCAGATTTGTTGTACAAAGCCGGCGAGCGTTTCGATGTGTTTTCCATTAACGGCTACGGAAATCCTGGCCCGCCGGAGACTGCAGAAATTGCCCGGATCAGTGGAAAACCGGTGATGATCGGCGAGTTTCACCATGGTTCCACCGATCGCGGTTTGCCAGCCAGCGGCATTCAGGGCGCTTTGAATCAGGCTGAGCGCGGGAAAGCTTACCGGTATTATGTCGAACAAGGTCTGGCGCGGCCCGAACTCATCGGGATGCACTATTTTCAGTGGTTAGATCAGCCGGTTTTCGGGCGTTTTGATGGCGAAAACTACAATATCGGGCTGATGGATATTTGCAACCGGCCTTACAAAGAACTGGTTGATGCAGCAAGGGAAACGCACAAAAGAATGTACGAGGTGGCCACCGGAAAAGAAAAACCTTTTAATGAAGTGATTGAAAAAATTCCTCCGGTTCATTATTGATAACAATCAGGGATTCCGGTCAATAAAAATGAAGCAGAAAACTGATTCAAAGGCAGGAAATTAGAGAGCTTCAGCCCGTTTCGTGAATTAAAATTTGAAAGATGAGATATACATTAATAATAGTGGCAATTCTGTTCATTGCAACCACCAGCCATGCGCAGGTACAGGTCAAAGTCAATCCTGAAATCACATTTCAGACCATTCATAATTTCGGGGCTTCCGATGCATGGAGTTGCCAGTTTGTGGGCAATTGGCCCGACGAACAGAGAAACCGGGTGGCGGATTTGCTTTTCAGTATTGAAACAAATAAAGATGGCTCGCCCAAAGGAATCGGGCTGAGTTGCTGGCGTTTTAATATTGGTGGAGGAAGCGCTGAACAAAAAGGGGATACAAAAATCGGCGATCCGTGGCGGCGGACAGAATGTTTTCTGCAGTCTAACGGTTCGTTCGACTGGAGCAAACAGAAAGGCGAACGCTGGTTTTTGAAAGCTGCCAAAGACAGGGGCGTGGAAACTTTTATCGGGTTTGTGAACAGTCCGCCGGTGTGGATGACGAAAAACGGCAGGGCCAATTCCGATGGCGGAAATTCTGTTAATTTGTCCGAAGAAAAATTTCCTGAATTCAGCAGATTTCTGGTAGAGGTGACTAAAAACATTCAGCAAAATGAAGGAATTCTGTTTGATTATCTCTCGCCTGTTAATGAGCCACAGTGGGACTGGAAAGACGGGCAGGAGGGTTCGCCATGGAAAAACAGTGAGATTGCAGGGTTTTGCAGGATTTTGGGAAACGACCTGAACAATGCGGGACTTCCGACACAAATCTCGATTACGGAAGCCGGGCAACTGACGCACTTTTATAACAGGGGAAATGACCCGGAGCGTGGTTTTCAGGTGAATGATTTTTTCGATAAAAAATCAGGAAATTATGTGGGAAATGTACCGAATCTTGCCCATTCGGTTGCAGGGCACAGCTATTTTACCACCACCAACGACAAGGTTTTGACCGATGTAAGGACTGACCTCACAAATGAGATGAAAAAAGTGGATCCGGCATTGGAATTCTGGATGAGTGAATATTGTATTCTGGGCGACAACGACGGATTCAAAGGAAACGGTCGTGATCTGGGAATGGAAACAGCGCTTTTTGTGGCCAATGTCATTCATCACGATCTCACGGTTGCCAACGCCAGCGCGTGGCAATGGTGGCTGGCTGTTTCGCCGTACAATTTTAAAGATGGCCTGGTTTACATTGATAAAAGCGAAACCGGCGGAAAAGTTTTTGATTCGAAACTGCTTTGGGCACTTGGAAATTATTCGAGGTTTATCCGTCCCGGAGCCAAACGGATTCAGGTGGAAACTCCTGCTGGCTCGGGTCTGAAAATTTCGGGATACAAAAATGCCGGCGGCAGCCTTGTAATTGTGGTTATCAACAGGAATTCGCAGGCGGAGAATATTCAGTTTCAACTTCCTTCAGAATTTAAAAGTGTCGCTGATTTGTACGAAACATCAGAAAACAAAAGTCTTACAAAACAGAAGAATATCAGTTTAATAAATTCAATTCAGATTTCACCCCGCAGTATTACCACATATTTAATTTCTGAAAAATAGGTGTGGAAACAGTTTATTGAATATAAATTTGCAAAAAATCAAAAAAAATGGAGTTTCAACATTTTTGGTACCTGATAATTCTTTTATTTCTGGCAGGATTGACTTTGTTTCTGTTTGTGAAAAAATCAATAGTTTTCATCACGGAGTTCAAATATATGTTTCCTGCAATCATGTTTTCGGGAGCAGTATTGGTCATGGTGTACATCCGATTTATAAAATCGGGGATCATCAGCTTTAATGACAATTACCTGATTGGCAAAAGTTTGATGAACCTGCCGCTCGAAGAATGGTTATTTCTGCTGGTTATTTCCTTTTTTGCATTTTCTGTTTATGTTTTGGTGAATGTCGGATTTGCAAATTTTGAAAAGCCCAATCTTTTCTATGTTGTAAGCATTGTTCTTCTATTGTTCTTTGCTGTAGGGGCCTGGCTTTCCCGTCAGAAAATGGTTCCTTTTTTTATTTTCTTTCTTCTTGTAATTTATTTTGGATTCACGATTTTTCGAAGACGGTTTAACATCCATCTCACAAAATTTTATATTTCGTGGATAATTGTTTCGATACCGTTTTTTGCTGTAAGAATATTTTTAAATACAATGCCTGTGATAATGTACGATAGCAATCACACTTTGGGTATTCAATTGTTAAATGTTCCTGTTGAAGAATTTGGTTATCTTTTTTTACTGATGTTGATCAATACAACAATATTTGAGTATCTGAGAGATAACCATGTATTTTGATATCAGATAATTACCACTAAAAATAAAGCATGATATTTTTATATAAAACCGGGATTTTGTTGTACAGTCTGTTAATTCGTTTGTTTGCATTGGCAAACGAAAAAGCGCGGTTATTTGTAAATGGCAGAAAAAACTGGAAGGAAAATCTTGCGGAAAAAACAGATTCCGGTGCCCGGTACATTTGGTTTCATTGTTCGTCGCTTGGAGAATTTGAGCAGGGACGGCCGGTAATCGAGGAGTTGAAGCAACAGTTTCCTGAATTTAAAATCGTGCTCACTTTTTTTTCTCCTTCCGGATATGAAATAAGGAAAAACTACCCTTTGGCCGATATCGTTGCTTATCTTCCGGTTGATACAAAACGAAATGCAAAAGATTTTCTGGATATCGTAAAACCTGAAAAGGCCTTTTTTGTAAAATATGAATACTGGTATTTTTATATTTCGGAATTGAAAAAAAGGAAGATTCCGTTATTTATTATTTCGGCTATTTTTCGCGAAAATCAGCAATTTTTTAAAAATACCCCGCTGGGAAAATGGTACCGGAAGATGTTATATAAGGTTGAACATTTATTTGTTCAGAATGAAAAATCGGGGGAATTGTTAAATCAAATCGGGATATCAAATTACACAGTATCGGGCGATACACGATTCGACCGGGTTGCGGCCATTGCAAAAAGTTCAAAAGAAATTCCGCTTGTTGAAAAATTCAGGGGAAATTCGAAATTAATAGTCGCGGGAAGTACATGGAAACCTGATGAAGAGCTTCTTTCTGAATTTATTAACCAGAATCCCGGGATAAAATTCATCATTGCCCCACACGAAGTTTCTGCCGGAAATATTAACAGAATTCATCAAATGTTGAAAAACCCTGCAATTTCGTTCAGCAAAGTAACCGAACCGGAGATCGGTCGTTTTCAGGTGTTGATAATTGATTCGGTGGGTTTGCTTTCGTCGTTGTACCGCTACGGAAATATTGCTTATATCGGAGGAGGCTTTGGTGTTGGCATTCATAATATTCTTGAAGCCGCGACATTCGGATTGCCTGTTATTTTTGGTCCTAATTATAAAAAATTCAGGGAAGCAGTCGAATTAACATCCGAAGGTGGTTCGTTCCCTGTTTCAGATTATGAAGAACTCCGGGGCACTTTGACCAGACTGATCGGAGACGAAAGAGAGCTGAAAAATGCCGCGGAGATTTGCAGAAATTACGTAGCAAAAAATGTGGGATCGACACAGCTTATCATAAAAAAAGTTTTCAACAACCGGTCTTTTTAAACCTGATTTTCATCGTTTGATTTTTATTAACAACCACCCCCATGAACTCCCTGAAAATAAAGGAAAATATAAAATACGAGTTGTGAATAAAGTTTTTCTTTTTGATAACTTTTTTACAGTATCAAAAGGCTTAACATCTCATTATCAATACACTAACAGTTCTAAGTTGATAACTTTTCATTTTTTTTTCTTAAAAAAATGCACCGATTTTTAGATTGTGTTTTATCTTTCGGTACACAAAATCAGAGTGAAATTACAGTGAATTTTTTTACAAATTTCTTTTAATTTTTAAAATTTAACTTGACAAAATGGCACTAGGCGAAGTATCTGAAAAAGTTGCAATTGGCAAAAAAATCTATACACAGGAAGAATCATTTAAAGCTTCATTAAAGTACTTCAAAGGAGATGATCTGGCGGCACGCGTTTGGGTAAATAAATATGCCCTGAAAGATTCTTTCGGGAATATTTTTGAGTTAAGTCCCGATGATATGCACCGAAGGCTGGCAAAAGAAATTGCACGGGTAGAACAACGGTATCCAAATCCGCTTACTGAAGAAGAAATTTATAAAGTTCTCAAGGATTTTAAATATATCGTCCCGCAGGGAGGGCCAATGACCGGCATCGGGAACGATTACCAGATTGCTTCACTTTCGAATTGTTTTGTTGTGGGGAACGATGGAAATTCCGATTCGTACGGCGGAATCATGAAAATCGACCAGGAACAGGTACAACTGATGAAACGCCGCGGCGGAGTCGGCCATGATTTGTCGCATATCCGTCCAAAAGGTTCGCCGGTGAAAAATTCAGCTCTGACATCAACTGGTATTGTGCCATTTATGGAACGCTATTCAAACTCCACCCGCGAGGTTGCACAGGATGGCAGAAGGGGAGCGCTGATGTTGTCGGTTTCGATTAAACATCCCGATTCGGAAAACTTTATCGATGCAAAACTTGAACAGGGGAAAGTTACCGGTGCCAATGTTTCTGTAAAATTACAGGACGATTTTATGAAAGCTGTCGAAAGTGACACACCGTATATTCAGCAATACCCGATCGATTCAAAAAGCCCGACATACACAAAAGAGATCAATGCCACCGATTTGTGGAAAAAAATTGTTTACAATGCATGGAAGTCGGCAGAACCCGGAATACTGTTCTGGGATAATATTATCAAAGAGTCGATTCCCGATTGTTATGCTGATTTGGGTTATCGCACCGTTTCAACAAATCCTTGTGGCGAAATTCCGCTGTGTCCTTACGACAGTTGCAGATTGTTGGCCGTCAACCTTTATTCTTATGTCGAAAATCCGTTTACCAAACAGGCAAAGTTCAATTTCGATCTGTTTAAAGAACACATTCATTATGCACAAAGAATAATGGATGATATTATCGATCTTGAACTGGAAAAGATTGACGCAATACTTGACAAAATTAATTCCGATCCGGAAGAAGAGCATATTAAATATGTAGAGAAAAACCTCTGGATGAATATCAAGCGAAAGGCACAGGAAGGAAGACGCACAGGAATTGGTATCACAGCAGAGGGTGACATGCTTGCAGCGCTTGGATTATGTTATGGCAGCGAAATTGCGATCGATTTTTCGGAAGAAATTCATAAAACCACTGCTCTGGAAGCTTACCGTTCATCGGTTTACCTCGCAAAAGACCGTGGTCCGTTTACCATGTACAGTGCCGAAAGAGAAAAAAACAATCCGATGATCAATCGTTTGAAAGACGCAGATCTGGTTTTATATGAAAAAATGGTAAAATACGGGCGTAGAAATATTGCGCTGTTGACCATTGCCCCAACCGGAACAACAAGTCTGATGACACAGACTACATCGGGAATTGAACCTGTATTTATGCCTGTGTACAAACGCCGCCGCAAGGTAAATCCGGGAGATAAAGACGTGCGGGTTGATTTTGTCGATGAAGTTGGCGATCACTGGGAAGAATACATTGTATTCCATCATAAATTTAAAACATGGATGGAAATTAACGGATATGAAACTAACCGCAATTATTCCCAGGAAGAACTGAACGAACTTGTAAAAATTTCGCCTTATTACAAGGCTACATCAAACGACGTTGACTGGCTTGCCAAAGTGAGGATGCAGGGAAGAATCCAGAAATGGGTTGATCATTCGATCAGTGTTACAATTAACCTCCCGGCAGACGCCAGGGAAGAACTTGTTGGCGAACTTTTCATGGAAGCATGGAAATCAGGTTGTAAAGGAGTAACCGTTTACCGCGACGGTTCACGCTCAGGAGTGCTGATTTCGAACGATGATAAGGAAAAGAAGAAAAATGGCGGTTTCCCCACAACCCGTCCGGAAAAGCTGGAAGCCGACGTGGTTCGTTTTCAGAATAACAAAGATAAATGGATAGCTTTTGTTGGCCTGCTCGACAACAGGCCGTATGAAATTTTTACAGGTTTTTCAGATGATGAAGACGGAATTCTGCTCCCTCGCTCTATTACAAAGGGTTATATTATAAAGAGCAAAGAAGATGATGAAACATCAAGATATGATTTTCAATACATTAATTCGCGTGGTTACAAAACAACAATCGAAGGGCTTTCGCACAAGTTTAATCCTGTTTACTGGAATTATGCAAAATTGATTTCGGGTACATTGCGTCATGGAATGCCGATACATAAAGTGGTTGACCTGGTTACAAGCCTTCAACTTGACAATGAAACCATTAACTCGTGGAAAGCCGGAGTTGCCCGGGCACTTAAAAAATACATACCCGACGGAACAATGGCAGAAGCCAAATGCGGCGAATGCGGATCGGATGAAGTGGTTTACCAGGAAGGCTGCCTGATTTGCACATCGTGCGGTTCATCGAAATGCGGATAAGAAGCCTCTCCCCAGCCCTCTCCAAAGGAGAGGGAGTAAGAAAAAAGTCCAAATTTTTAAATAAAATTTGGACTTTTTAATTCCCCTCCTCGGAGGGGTTAGGGGAGGGCATACCACTTTTTTGCATTCCCTGTATAAATTTTATCCACCACTTCTTTTGTTAATTTTAATCCGGTGAATTCCCCATTTATTAAATTGCTCGACATTTTATGGTCGGTAACCATGTATTCCCAGTCTTTGAGCCAGGTTTCGTGCATCCGGTTTTGAAAAGCTTCCTTTTCCTGACCGTGGTCGATTATGTCGGTTCCGTATAAAATCCTGTCCTGGTATTTGATGAAGAAATCGCGTACTTTTTCCGGTTTTTCGCGGGTTTGATAATACAATTGCCCCATGCGGGCAGCCATATCAACAGCTGCTTTTGGATACTTATCGAGCCATTTTGCCAGTTCATCGACACTCCATTCCAAACTTGCCAGGTGGCAACCGATAAAAACAAGGTTGGGATTTTTGTCAAGCATCCTGTCGCGGGCTGCCATTTGTTCTTCGTAGGTCGGAAATTCGGGGTGCATAAACATGTGATATTGCGGATTTTCGGCAAAATAACTGCTGTCGTTTTTGGTTGTCATTTCGTTAAAAGGCAGCCAGCAGTTTTTGGGTTCGCCCAAATGGCCAACCAGCGGAATACCTTTTTCGGCAAGGTGCTTAAAAATTGGGTCAAATTTTGGATTGTCGATCATTATTAAAAAACTGTCCTTATCACGGAATTCCATCCCGATGTTTTTCCAAACTTTCACTGCAATTGCGCCATCGGCAATACAACTGTCGAGCCACAAAATTGTATTTTCAACCCAGGTTGAATCGTCCCAACCATCGAGGCAAAACGTAGCAGTGTACGCAAAATCAGCAGGATAATTATTCAATAATGCAGCCGATTGTTTCTGAATATCTTTCACCCTTTCACATTTATCGGAATATGTATTTATGGCAAGCAGTTTAAAATTGTCATTTTTAGCTTGTTCCATCGAATTGTTTTCAGCAGAATAAATATGGTAGTGCGAATCAATTTTTTCGACTGTCGGAAAATCATCAATGTTATAATAGTTTGAGGAGCAGGAAATCATCAAAGCCAGGATCAGCAAAAGAATCAGGATTTTGGTTTTCATAATATTCTGGTTTAAATTAAAGTTTTGAAGGTAAAAAAATTTGCATTCATTTCAATGAAAAGTAATTTTGCAGAAAAAACCGGAGAAGAAATGATAGAATTGTTGCGCTCGCGCCGAAGCATCAGAAAATATACCGATCAGGCAATTGAAACTGAAAAAATCGACATTCTGAAGGAAGCGGTTTTGCGTTCACCTTCATCTAAAGGGATAAATCCGTGGCAGTTTATTTTTGTCGATGACAGGGAAACAATTCAAAAGCTGAAGGAAAGTAAGCCAACCGGAACCGGGCCGCTTGATACAGCGCCATTAGCAGTGGTTTTTTGTGCCGATGATACATTGAACGATGCCTGGGTTGAAGATTGTTCAATTGCTGCAATAATTGCCCAGTTAACTGCACATTCTCTTGGATTAGGTAGTTGCTGGATCCATTTTCATTACCGGATGTATTCGGAAACAGTTACAACAGAACAATACGTTCGCCAACTCCTTGAAATTCCTGAGAAGTACCATGTTTTATGCGCTGTAACTGTTGGTTATCCGGCGCGGGAACATAAAGGACGGGCTTTTGAAGAACTTCAGTTCGAAAAAATCAGAACAAACCATTTTTAAAAGAATTCGTCGGTATCCTTCTTTTTGCTGTTTGACGGTTCATCGTCGCAGTCGAGGTTGATATTGAAATATGCAGGCTTTTTAAAAGTCATGTCTTCAGTTATTCCGAGTGTGGAATCGGCCAGCACTTTTTTGAAAAACCAGCCCCAGATTGGCAATGCAAGATTGGCTCCCTGTCCCGACTGTAGTGATCGGAAATGAATACTCCGCAAATCGGCGCCGGTCCACACCCCGGCAGTTAAAACCGGCGTAGTTCCAATAAACCAGCCATCCGAATGGTTTTGTGTAGTTCCTGTTTTTCCGGCAATCGGCATCGTGAATTTCCCATATTCACGTGGGCCTCTCAGTCTTCCGCCGGTTCCTTCATTTATTACCGCCTGTAGCATATTCAGCATCAGGTAAGCTGTTTGTTCATCAATTGCTTCATGTCTTTCAGGCTGAAAAGATGCCAGAACGTTTCCATACCTGTCTTCGATTCGTGTAACGAAATAAGGTTTTACATAAACCCCGAGGTTATTGTAGGCATTAAAAGCTCCGACCATTTCGTACAATGTAACATCCGAAGTTCCTAAAAACATTGAGTTTACTGGGTCAATCGGACTGTAAATACCAAGTCTTTTCATCACTTCAACCACGGCTTCGGGGCTGAACTGTTTCATCACCCAGGCTGAAATCCGGTTTTTTGAGTTTGCCAAACCCCATTTTAAAGTTACCATCTGTCCTTCCATTTCATCGCCTTCACCTTCTGAATCCTTTGGTTCATAAATCGAGCCGTCGGGTTGCTGAAACTGCTGGTTGACAAAAGGTACTTTGGTACACGGCGTAAACCCGTTCTGCATGGCAAGTGTGTATAAAAATGGTTTAACAGTGGAGCCTACCTGCCGTTTCCCGACTTTTACCATATCGTACATAAAATATTGATAATTAGGGCCTCCAACGTAAGCTTTTACTTTGCCGGTTTCAGGTTCCATGGCCATAAACGACGAGCGGAAAAAACGCAGGTACCACTTGATAGAATCGAGAGGCGACATAATTGTATCAATTTCTCCCTTCCACGAAAAAACTGTCATTTCCACGGGCTGATTGAAATTCTGTTTAATTTCATCGAAATTCATCCCATTTTGCCGGAGCACCCTGTATCTTTCGCTTTGTCTGATCGAACGGTCGAGCAAATCTTCAACTTCCTGGCTGGACATGTTGTTTGCAAACGGAGGATTTCGCAGGTCCTTCATGCTTCCGTCGAACATGGGTTGTATGTCGTATCGTAAATGTTGTTCAATTGCCTCAACTGCATATTGTTGCATCCTTGAATCGATGGTTGTGTAGATTTTTAAACCGTCGGTGTAAATATTATAATTTTCACCATTGGGTTTAACATTTTTATTGCACCAGCCGAAAAGCGGATTTGTTTCCCATTCATTTAAATCTTCAATGTAATTCTGATGTTGCCACGAAGCATAATTTTTAGGATCAGGTTTTGTTGCTGTCAGGGCCAGCCTCAGGTATTCCCTTAAGTAAGGTGCCGGTCCGGTTTTGAAATCGACTTTACTGTATTTTAAACCAAGTGGCAATTGTTTTAACGAATCCCGCTGAGCTTTGGTAATGTAACCATATTTTTCCATCTGGTTAAGTACAACATTCCTGCGTTCGAGCACCATTTCAGGCCGTTTGACAGGATTGTAAAGCGACGAATTTTTTGCCATTCCCACCAGCATTGCTGATTGTTGAAGTTTCAGCGAATCGGGTGGAATACTAAAATAAACCTGTGCAGCCGATTTTATCCCCACCGCATTGTTCAGGTAATCGTATTTATTTAAATACATCAAAATAATTTCCTCCTTTGTGTAACTGCGTTCAAGTTTTACGGCAATGATCCATTCCCTGAATTTGCGCATTACCAGCTGAAACTTGTTCAGCCTTTCTGCTCTCGGGAAAAGCATCTTTGCAAGTTGCTGGCTTAGAGTACTGCCACCGCCAGAACCGGAATCGAACGTGATTATACCTTTGAAAACCCTTACAAGTCCGCGCAAATCGATTCCTGAATGTTTGTAAAACCTGACATCTTCGGCTGCAACCAAAGCTTTGATCAAATCGGGCGGTATATTTTTATAATCAACATACGAACGATTTTCCCTGATGAAATATTTGTCGAGAATTTTATCGTCGGATGACAGCATTTCTGAAGCGAGCACATTTTTCGGATTTTCCAGCTCTTCGAAACTTGGCATAAAACCCAGAAAACCATTGGACAACAGCAAAAAAAGAAGAAAAACTGCCACAATTGCTGAAGCGACTATTCCCCAAAACCAAATGATATATTTTTTAAAACCGACTTCAGTGTTAGCCATTTATTTTTCGCTTAAAATAACGCCGCAAATATATATGATTCTGTCATCGCTACAACCAAATAAACAGCCTGAATTAATCGGATATTTTGAAACCAAAAAAATAAAATCATCATTTTCAATTAAATAGAAATTGAAAAAATAGTGATATAAATTTTGAACTTAGCAATTGATTTGCTTTAATTTGCAAAAATTTTCAAAAATATATGTACGAAAACCTTGTAATTGTTGAGTCGCCTGCCAAGGCAAAAACCATCGAAAAATTTCTCGGTAAAGAGTTCATGGTTACCTCGAGCATGGGACATATCAGAGATTTGGAAAAGAAAGATTTTGGTATTGACATTGAAAATAAATTTCAACCCAAATACATCATTTCTGAAGATAAAAGAAAAATTGTCGCCGAGCTGAAAAAACTTTCGAAAGACGCAAAAATTGTTTGGCTGGCTTCCGATGAAGACCGCGAGGGGGAAGCAATTGCCTGGCATCTGAAAGAAGTTTTAAACCTGAAATCGGAGAATACAAAACGAATTGTTTTTCATGAGATTACAAAGGAAGCGATATTGAATGCTGTTAAAAATCCGCGGGATATCGATATCAACCTTGTCAATGCCCAGCAGGCGAGGAGAGTTCTGGACAGAATTGTTGGTTTTGAGGTTTCACCCGTGCTCTGGAAAAAGATAAAACCTTCGCTTTCAGCAGGCAGGGTGCAGTCTGTGGCTGTTCGTCTGATTGTTGAGAGGGAAAGAGAAATAATCGGATTTGTAACTGAGGCATTTTATCGTGTGGCAGGGTATTTCCTTGTGCCTGATAAAGAAGGTAAAATCACTGAACTTAAAGCTGAATTGTCAAAGAGATTCAGTAAAAAGGAGGAGGCCATCCGGTTTCTGGAGAAATGTAAAACTGCTGAATTTACTGTTGAGGATGTTGCCAAGAAACCTGCAAAACGAACACCTGCAAAACCGTTTACAACTTCCACACTTCAGCAGGAAGCCAGCAGGAAACTGGGTTTTTCGGTGTCGCAAACTATGAGTGTTGCCCAGCGTTTATACGAAAATGGTAAAATAACTTACATGCGTACCGATTCGGTTAATTTATCAGGATTGGCTATAAATACAGCCAAGCAAAAGATTGAAGAACTGCACGGTGAAAACTATGTCAAAATAAGAAATTACAAAACAAATACAAAGGGAGCACAGGAAGCTCACGAAGCAATCAGACCGACATATTTGTCGAACGAAACCATTTCGGGAACCGCACAGGAACAGCGATTATATGAGTTGATCTGGAAAAGGACAATAGCCTCGCAAATGGCAGATGCAATCCTTGAAAAAACCACAGTTTCGATTGCCATATCGAACGATTCTGAAAAATTTATTGCAACCGGTGAGGTGCTGATTTTCGATGGTTTCCTGAAAGTTTACATGGAATCGACCGATGACGATAATAACGGAAATGGAAGCAGCGACGAAATCATTCCGCCTTTAAAGGCAAACGATAAACTTCAGTTGTCGTCGGTTGTGGCTACACAGCGGTTTTCGCAACGGCCGCCGAGATACACCGAGGCTTCGCTTGTTAAACGATTGGAAGAACTGGGGATTGGAAGACCATCGACTTACGCACCAACCATCACTACAATTCAGAACAGAAATTATGTTGTAAAGGACGACCGTCAGGGAATTGAACGAAGCTTTGATATTATTATATTGAAAAACGGGAAAATATCTGAAAAAAGCAGCGTGGAAACCATCGGAGTTGAAAAGTCCAAACTTTTTCCCACTGATATAGGAATGGTTGTCACCGATTATCTTGTTGATAATTTCGATGAAATAATGGATTATAATTTCACAGCCAGTGTCGAGGAAGAGTTCGACGACATTGCTGAAGGTAAAAAAGTGTGGAATGAAATGATTGATAAATTTTACCAGCCATTTCACGACAAGGTTGAAAATGCCATTCATAATTCGGAACGTCCGAAAGGAGAACGGATTCTCGGAACAGATCCAAAAACCGGCAAACAGGTTTCGGTTAAAATAGGCCGTTTTGGTCCAATTGCTCAACTTGGGGAAGGTTCTGCCGACGGGGAAGGGGAAAAACCACAGTTCTCGAGTTTGAGGGCAGGTCAGCACCTTGAAAGCATTACACTCGATGAAGCTCTCGAATTATTTAAACTACCCCGCGAATTAGGTGAATATGAGCATAAAAAAGTGACTGTTTCCATTGGCAGGTTCGGACCTTACATCAGGCACGATAACAAGTTTGTTTCTCTTGGTAAAACCGACGATCCTTATATTA
The DNA here is from genome assembly GCA_037442685.1 of Draconibacterium sp. Classification (GTDB taxonomy): domain Bacteria; phylum Bacteroidota; class Bacteroidia; order Bacteroidales; family Prolixibacteraceae; genus Draconibacterium. The sequence goes on from JBBIPU010000028.1 coordinate 24,301, forward strand.
TCAGTTTAAACCGGGCTGTTGAATTGATAGATGCGAAAAGGGAAAAAGACGACAAATCGGTTTTAAAAACTTTTAATGAAGAACCTGAATTGCGTGTTTTAAATGGCAGATGGGGCGCTTACATATCTTACAAAAAGGCAAATTATAAAATTCCTAAAAAACTTGAAGCTGAAAAGCTGACTTTTGAAGATTGTATGAAAATCATCAATGAATCGCCCGATCCTAAAACAAAGAAAGGAAGAAAAAAATAAGAGTAAAGGCAAGTGAGTTGATCATTTGCCTTTATTTTTACAGCCAAAATCTGAACAATGGAAATAACGTACTATTTTAATCCAGTCGATTTTCCGACTTATTATAATTCCGGACATCTGAACTGGAAACATTCACTTGGAGCTTCAATTGAAAAAAATACCCTTTCACTCTCGAAAGAGAATTTTGGAAAGCTGAATATTGCAATTGTGGGAATACCTTTCGACAGCAGAAATGAAATAACTTTTTCGCCTGCTGCCCCCGATAAAATAAGGGCAGAATTGTATAAACTTTCAAATTTCAGTGAAAAAATCAATATTGCCGATTTCGGCAATCTGAAACCGGCCAGCAGTGCAAAAGGCTATTTTCAGGCATTACGCGATATTGTCGATTATTTTAATGAACTGAAAATAGTTACAGTAGTTATAGGTGGGAGCCAGGATTTAAGTGTGGGTATTTGTGAGGCGTTCAGAAGCGAACCCTATTTTTCATATTCAACCATTGATGCTTTTTTAGATGTAAAGAAATCAAATGAGCCTTTTGATTATTCAAACTACCTTTCAAGAATTTTTATTAATCAGAATCATCTGTTTCAATTCAATTTAATTGGATTTCAGAGTTATTATATCAACTCCGGATATTTGAAGAAAATAAAAACTGTAAGCACTCATATCAGGCTTGGAAATTTAAGAGATGACATTTTACTTGCAGAACCGGTGATTAGAAATACTGATTTTCTTTCATTCGATATCAATTCAGTGAAGCATTCGGACGCCCCCGGAAATGGGCAGGTTTTGCCAAATGGATTACGAAGCGAGGAGGCTTGTCAGCTAGCCAAATTTGCCGGTTTAAGCGACAGAACAAAGGTTTTTGGTATGTTTAATATTAAGCCTGAAAACGACAGGAATGATCTGACAGTTAAACTTGCAGCACAAATAATCTGGTATTTCATAGAAGGAAATATCAACAGAAATTACGAAGATCCGGCTATTAGTGAAAATTGTCAGATGTACCAGGTTGAAGTGGAAAGCATTGATAATCCGATAATTTTTTACAGAAATTCAATCACCGGCCAGTGGTGGATGCAGTTTGAGACTGCCGGGGAAAAGAAACTCTTTTTTGCTTGTTCCGAAAGAGAATACGTGCAGGCTTCAAATAACGAAATTCCTGAATTGTGGCTGATGTATATCCAAAAAATAGATGAGCATCTAAAATAATAATGTTATGTCAGCGTTTTTTGCATACTATGTTAGCAGAAGTTTGTATCAGATTACAATTTTTTATTTCTTTATCAAGAATTGATTAGGCTTTATAAGCTGCATCGCAAAAGAAATATGAAAAAAATATTTTCTTTTTTATATTTATTAATTATAGTTAAATTAGCAGCCTTTAGTCAGCAGGATCCGCAATTTACAAACAATATGTTCTACAAGTTGGGAGTGAATCCGGGGTATGCAGGCTCTGAAGGCACCATTAGTGGCATAATATTAAATCGCTACCAGTGGGCCGGATTTAAAGGAGCGCCTAAAACTCTGATTTTCAGTGCCGATGCGGCGATTAATGCTTTTGGTTCTCCGGGTGGAATTGGGTTAAATATAGTAAGCGACGAATTAGGATTTGAGAAGAATACACAAATAAACGCCAATTATGCATACATTAAAACCCTGGGTTTTGGAAAACTGGGGATAGGTTTGTCATTAGGTGTTTATAATAAAAGTATAAAAGGTGAATGGGAAGTGCCTGAAGACGAACTGGGAATTTACACACAACCCAGTTCCGATCCGGCAATTCCACAGGGGGAAGTCAGCCAGCTGGCATTGGATGCAGGTTTTGGATTATATTTAACATCAAATCAATATTTTCTTGGAGCTTCGGTTACACACATCAATCAGGCTTCGATAAAATTTACCGATTTGGCGGTTACATACATGGTTCGGCACTATTATTTAACGGGTGGATACAATATTAAATTATCTGATCCGTTATTTGAGTTGCGACCTTCGTTCTTGTTTAAAACTGATTTAGCTTTTTGGCAGTTAGATTTAAACACAAATATTGTTTTTAATAAACGATTTTGGGGAGGGATTACATATCGCGTGCAGGACGCTGTTGCACTATTAATGGGAATGGAAATGGAAAATGGATTGCGGTTTGGTTATTCTTTCGATTTGGTAACATCCGCTTTATCGCGGTATGGATTTTCGTCGCATGAAATTTTTGTGAGTTATTCGTTAGATTTGGAAAGAAACCGAAACCAAAAATATAAGAGTATTAGATTTTTATAATAATTGATATTTATTTGGCAATGAACTAACCTTAAAAATGATTCTTATTCATGAAAACATCATGGTTTGTTTCTTAAAATTGCCTTAAGGATAAAAGACTAAAACAAATGAAAAAACTTATTTTAATTGCTTTTGTACTTTGGAGTTTATTCACTTTTACCGGATGCAGTAAATCGGGAAATGGTGAATTGGTTGGGGTACAAAACAGACCAAAATGGAGGGAAGCGCAACCGTATGGTATGGTGTTTGTCAGAAAGGGAAGTTTCAACATCGGGCCAAGCGATCAGGATCCGAGTACTGCCGGCACACAAACCAAAACTGTTTCGCAGGAAGCCTTTTGGATGGACGATACTGAAATAACAAATAACGAATACCGTCAGTTTGTATATTGGGTGAAAGATTCAATTGCCCGCAGGATGTTGGGAGATCAGTTTCCTGAATTCCTTACAACTGAAGACAAAGATGGAAACCCGGTTGACCCGCCGACAATTAACTGGCGCGAAAAAATAAAATGGGATGATCCCGACTATTTGATGGCAATGCAGGAAATTTTTATTCCTGAAAATGAAAGATTTTTTGGCAAAAGAGAAGTTGATCCCCGGAAACTTGTTTATGAATACTGGTGGATCGATTTGCAGCAGGCAGCAAAAAGAAGCAACAGTTACAACTACAAAACACAGCAATACGAAGGGAATGTATATAATGCAGAAGGAGAATTGGTCCCGATTACAAACCGTTCATCCTTTATTATGCAGGATAAGGTAAATGTTTATCCTGATACATTGACCTGGATTCGCGATTTTACTTATTCATACAATGAACCTCTGGCCACAAGGTACTTCTGGCACCCTGGATTCGATGATTATCCGGTTGTCGGTGTTACATGGAAACAAGCCCTTGCATTCTGCAACTGGAGAACAAAAATTCAGAACGATTACCTGACTTCCAAAAAAGAAGCCACATTACAGGCATACCGTTTACCAACCGAAGTGGAATGGGAATATGCAGCACGGGGAGGAAAGGAATTCTCGATGTATCCGTGGGGAGGTTATTACACACGCGATCAGAAAGGCGTCTTTTTAGCGAATTTTAAGCCGCTGCGTGGTAATTATGTTGAAGACGGAGGTATTGCAACCATGAAAGTGGGAAGTTATGATCCTAATGAATTTGGAATCTATGATATGGCCGGGAACGTTTCTGAATGGACTGAAACTGCTTTCGATGAAGCTGGTTACAACTATTTTGGAGACTTAAATCCTACATTTACTTACAATGCCCGAGCCGATGAACCGGCTGTAATGAAAAGAAAAGTAATACGCGGCGGGTCGTGGAAAGACATTGCAGCTTTTATTGAAGTATCGACAAGAAATTATGAATATCAGGATACTACAAAATCGTATATCGGTTTCCGTTGTGTCCGTTCAACTTTTGGACAGGAATTTAAATGATATAATGCTTAATCTAATTAATAAATAAAATGAGTATCGGAGAACTTTTAAAGACAAAGCGCTGGAAAACTTTCATGGGCTATGTTTACGGATGGGGTGCTGCTGTAGTGATGATTGGTGCTTTATTCAAACTTGAACATTGGAAATTTTCAGGTGTTTTTCTGGCTACAGGTCTTATTACTGAAGCTTTTATATTCTTTTTATCTGCATTTGAACCACCTTTGGAGATTCCTGACTGGTCAAAAGTATATCCCGAACTGAGTGAAGATTATGAACTGGATAATTTTGAAGAATCAGGAAAGAAAAAGAAAAACGGATTTAACGATTTATTCGGAAGCGGTGAATTAACACCAGAACTCATTGACAAAGTAGGCAAAGGATTGACAAACCTGAGTAATACTGCAAACGGAATCAGCGATATCACGTCAGCGACTTTAGCTACCGACCTTTATGTCAGAAATCTCAGTTCTGCATCCGAATCGATGGGGAATCTTGCTGAAATTAATAATAAAGCGAATATTTCGATAAATAGCTCAGTCAGCAGCCTTATTGAATCATATTCTTCAACTGCCAGGAAAATTTCGGAATCAGGAATTGAAGCTATTGAAAAAATGAACAAAAGTGGTGAGAGTTTTTCTTCAATCCTTTCCGAAACAAGCAAAAAACTCGCTGAAAGCTACAACAATGCCGGAAATTCAGTAATGTCAGATATGGAGAGTATTAAAGATAGTTCAAAACAATACTCTGTTAATATTCAGAAACTTAATGGAAATCTGAGTGCGTTAAATTCAAGTTTTGAAACCCAGTTAAAAGGAACTGAAGAACAATTTAAAGCCAGTCAGAATTTCAGCAAAGATTTATTAGCATTAAACAGCATACTGGCCTCTTCGGTTGAAGAACTGAGAAAGTATAAAGAAAACGCTGAACAGCTTAATAAACATCTCGAATCATTAAATACCATTTATGGAAACATGCTTGGTGCAATGAGTTATAAAAAGTAATAAATAATATAGAAGTATATTATGGGTGTAAAAAATTGTCCGGAAACCCCGCGACAAAAGATGATAAATATGATGTACATAGTGCTGACGGCAATGTTGGCGCTTAATGTGGCATCAGAAGTTCTTAAGGCATTCAGGCTTATTGATTCAAGTCTTATTCATACGCTGGCAGCAGTGGATATGAAAAATGATCAGATTTATGCATCTTTTGAACAGGCATACCTGGAAAATCCGGCAAAAGTTGAAGAGTGGAAACAAAAGGCAGATAAAGTCAAAAAAAGTTCAAAGGAGTTTCAGGATTATGTATCGAAGTTAAAAGAGGATCTTGTAAATTATTCAGGAAGCAAAAAGGTGGATAAAGACAATCCATACGATCCTGAAATGTTTAACCTTATTACTTTAAGCGGAGACACTCTCCAGATTAAAAAGGAAGATGATTTGAACGGCACTTCGGAATACATGATCAAACAAAAAAATGCAACTGTATTAAAAGAAAAGATAAATAGTTTTAAAAACGATTTGTTAAGTATTATTGGAGATGATGAACCAGAGCTTAAACAAACAATTTCAAATGCTCTTGAAACTCCCGATCCGGTAGCCAGTCTGAAAAAAGCCAATGAGAAAAAAACCTGGGAATCTTTGTATTTTGAGAATGTACCCATGGCTTCAATACTGACTGTTTTATCGAAAATTCAAATCGATGGCAAGAATTCAGAAGCTAATATGCTTAATTATTTATTTTCTGAAATCGATGCAGGATCTTTTAAATTCAATAAGCTTGGTGCCCGCGTAATTGCCAATTCAAATCTGGTTTTCCAGGGCGAGCCTTATGAAGCAGAGGTTTTTTTGGCAGCCGAAGATACAACCCAGCAACCCCAGATATTTATTAACGGCAAAGAAGCTCCCGTAGCCGATGGAAAAGCAATGTATAAAGTAAATACTGCTGAACCTGGAGTATTTAAATGGAGTGGCCTGATAAAATATAAAACACCTGACGGAATATTTAAAGATTATAAATTTGAGCAGACATACCAGGTGACAAAACCAAGTATTACCATGTCGGCCACCAAAATGAATGTATTTTACAGAGGTCTTGATAATCCGTTCGATATTTCGGGGGGAATTCCAAAGGAAAATTTGGAATTAGAAATGGAAAATGGTAAAGTTACAAAATCAGGAGATGCCTGGTTAATCAGGCCAACCGAACTCGACGAACAGGGTAAACGCACAAAAGTGACAGTATTTGCAAATGTTGATGGTTCCCGGAAACTGGTTGGAACCAGCTTCTGGCGTGTAAAGAAAGTTCCCGATCCGGTGGCACAGGTTGCAGGTTTATCAGGTGGCGACATCCGGAAAGAAAGACTTCAGGTGGAAGACGGAGTTATGGCTGTTCTTGAAGATTTCGATTTTGATTTTAAATATAAAGTGACACAGTTTGAAGTTCAGACTACAATCGCTGGTGGATACATCGACAGGAAAACTTCAAAATCAAATCGTTTTACATCTGAACAAAAAGAACAGTTAAAAAGAGTTCAACCGCAAACAATAGTATATATCAGTAATATAAAAGCAATCGGTGATGACGGCAGTACCCGTGATCTCGATCCAATTTCATTCAAAGTGCAGTAATATGAAAAAGTTAGTCACATATTTGGGCGTTTTTATTTTTGTGCTCACTATGGCAGGAAAACATTCTCAGGCGCAAATAGTAAATGGTGCATACAAGAAAAATGATATCATTCAGAAAAAACCGATGCCTTTGCCAGCCGTTCGTGAAGCAGATGTGTACTGGTCGAAAAAAATATGGAGGATCATCGATTTACGCGAAAAGATGAACCTTACACTGTATTATCCGACCGTTGAAATGGAAGGAAGGATGAATTTGATTTCGTTGTTGCTCAAAGGCATTGAAAATGGTCAGATCACTCCATACGATGCCAGTCTTGACGATGATTTTAAAGTACCCATGTCATACGAACAGGTTAAAGCATCGTTCGGAGCTGAAGCGACAACTACAGAAAAGATTGATTTTGATACAGGTGAAAGAACCCAGGTTGTTATACAAGGGGAGATAAGGCCAAACGACATTAAACAATATCTTGTTAAGGAAGAATGGTATTTTGACAAGCAAACTTCGACCATGAATGTGCGTATCATCGGAATTTGCCCGATTCGCGAATTTGTAAGGCCGGGAGATACACCTGATCAGGTTCAGCGCCAGAAATTATTCTGGATTTATTATCCCGAAGCCAGACCTTTATTATCAAATAATCTTGTGTTGAATCAGTATAATTCAGCCCAGCAGGTTTCTTTCGATGACCTGTTTATTAAAAGAGTTTTTAACAGTTATATTGTAAGTGAAGAAAACGTTTATAATAACAGGGCAATCAGTGCTTATTTAACTGGCCAGGATGCAATGCTTGAATCGAAACGCATTGAAGATAAAATATTCAATTACGAACAGGATCTGTGGGAATATTAATCATTAAAAAATGAAATGAACCTTATGATTTCATAAGGTTTTTTTTTGAAGAATAATCCACCGGTAAAAAGGAATAAAAAAAGCAACTATCCATAATGAAAAAAGCAATCATATATACTATAATTGGTCTTGGATTGCTTTTGAGTTCATGCAATAAACCTGATTATTTTTTAAGCTCAAAAAACGAAAAAAACAGGCAATGGTTTGAGCCAACTCCTTATGGAATGGCATACATTAAACGCGGTTCGTTTAATATTGGACCGTCAGATGATGAAGTCAATATTACTTCAACTAAAACCAAAACAGTATCTGTTGAATCGTTCTGGATGGACGACACCGAGATTACCAATAACGAATACCGTCAGTTTGTTTTCTGGGTGCGCGATTCAATTGCCCGGAAATTATTAGGGGAAACTTATACCGATTTTGTAATTACCGAGGATGAAAAACAGGTGCCTCTTGAAAAGCCAATAATAAACTGGCGGGAAAAGATCGATTGGAAAGATCGCGATATGCTTCTGGCTATGGAGGGGATTTTTATTCCGGAGAACGAGCGATTGACATTTCACAAAGAAATAGATTCGAGAAAATTAATTTACGATTATTACTGGGTTGATTACAAACAGGCCGCGAAACGCAGCAACAGTTATAATTATGAAACCGGGAAATATGATGGATTTGTTTCGAACAGCGAAGGAGAAGTGACCCCAATTGAAAACAGGGGATCGTTTTTAATGCACGAATCAGTACCTGTATATCCGGATACCCTTTGCTGGATACGCGATTTCACTTACAGCTACAACGAACCGCTTACTTTGAAATATTTTTCGCATGTTGCATTCGACGATTACCCTGTTATAGGTGTTACATGGAAACAGGCAAACGCTTTCTGCAACTGGCGCACAAACCTGAAACTTGTAATCAATAAACGTGTCAGTGAAACACCTGCACACGATTTCAGGCTCCCTACCGAAACCGAGTGGGAAATGGCAGCAAGAGGAGGATTGATCGATGGGTTGTATCCCTGGGGGAGTTATTATACAAGAAATGATGAAGGTTGTTTTATTGCAAACTTTAAACCTTTAAGGGGTAATTATGTTGCCGACAGCCCGACTACAGCAACGACAATGAAAGTGGGGGAATTTGATCCGAATCCGTACGGTTTATATGATATGGCCGGCAATGTGGCGGAATGGACCAGTACTGCTTTTTTTGAAGGTGGATATGAAATTGTCGATGATATGAATCCTGAATTACAATACGATACAAAAACGGATGATCCTCCTGTTATGAAACGTAAAGTGATCAGGGGTGGCTCCTGGAAAGATATGGCTTATTATATTCGCACTGGAACCCGGAGTTACGAATATCAGGATACTTCAAAATCTTATATCGGGTTCCGTTGCGTTCGCTCATCGTTCAGAAACGATAAGAGGAATTAATGATTATTTCTTCTCGCTGATTTAACCTGATATTTTTAGCAAAAAAAAGCGGATTTCCGCTCTTTCCTGATATCTGTAACTAAAACAGAACTCTTTACTTTGAAGGTTGTCTGAAAATTGCATTATCATAATTTTCGTTAAACCTTACATCTTCCATATTTAACGTGCCTGTTCCCATGGGTGACTTT
>JBBIPU010000029.1:0-3815 GCA_037442685.1 Draconibacterium sp.
TTATTTCCCATTTGCTCCCGGGCAAATCCAATAAGTATAACCGGTTTTTGATTTAAACGAGGGGTCGCGGATTCCCTGGGTTTCGGAAATGTGTTTTTTGGTATGCGCCAATTGCATGTGTGCATTATGCGCGCCTTTTGTTGCCCATGCCTCGGTGAGGCAGAATAAAGTACTGTCGTTGTACGATTGAAACAACGAATAGTCCAGACAACCGGGTTCCTGTTCAAGCACTTTTGCACGGCATTCGTCAAATGATTGTTTCAGGAATGAAACATATTCCGGTTTTACCTTAATCTCAAATCGCATTACAACATTCATTGAATCTTTGTTAAAACTGCATTCATGCTGAGAAGAACTGTTTTTCAAACCACTGGTAAAGAAACCAATTGCAACAAGCGCCAAAATAATCAAAGTTAGATTTTTCATAAGATGATTTATTAAATTTCAGTTGGTAAATAATCAACACGAAGATATCCAATTTCCTGCATAAAATGGCTTTTTTACCAAAATTACCTGTTCTTTGAGTAGCTGTTCATTACCGGAGTTTGGACAGGGAAAGCTGGGGAGCCTGAATTTAAAAAGCTTTTTAAAATATTATTTTTCTTATTTTGAAACTTATAATTTTGGCCATGCAAAATATATCAGGAAACAAATTGTCGATGATGAGAAAATTAATCATATTTATTATGCTTGTATTCCCTGCATGGTATTCTTTTGGTGCAAATCATAGCTGGCAAGGGGAATTGAAGGGTGGTTTGAAAATACAAAAGACCCAGAAGTTATATTGGGAAAACGGATTTTGTTTTGATTATTCCAGTCCCCGGATTGCGGACAGCAAGATTCATTTCGGGGCCAGCTTCGTTACCTCCCGTTTGGGTAGTGCTTTGGGCTCAAATGCAATTAAACAGGACAATTATCTGTTAAACGCAGGTTACTATTTCAGACATCTGAAGCAACTACAGCCTTTTGTACGTTTAAGTTTGGGGTACTTTCACGCCGATTACGAAGAAGCAATGTTTGATGAATTGTCTAACAGCGCTTTTCTATTTCCTGTTGATGCAGGATTAAATTACAATTTCAATTTTCCTGTATCTTTCAGTTTAAGTGCGGGGTATAATTTTAACAGTGGCAGCGGAACATCAGGTCCCGGAACGTTGTATCCTGTTTTCTACCAGTTGAGTATCTTCTATTCTATTTTTAAAAACAAATAAAATGACAGCAAAAAATATATTTCTCAGTTTCCTGGCAATTGGCTTCATGCTGATTTCAGGATGTTCAAAAGACCCTGAAATTGATAATTCCACGATGCTGGATGGTGACCAGATTTTTGACCCGTCGATTTATCAACCTGAAAAATTCCTGGTATCGGCAGCCATTCCCAATCCGGATGCCGCACAGAAAAACACACCGGTGGTAATTACTGTTCACGGGTATTCAGCTACAACTTTTGAATGGGATGAATTTCGGACATATTGCGATGAAAAAGCAAACATTCTGGTTTCACAGGTTCTTTTGGGAGGACACGGCAGCACTTATGAAGATTTTAAAAATTCAGGCTGGGAAGACTGGCAGGAACCAATTATGACTGAATACAATGCTCTCCGTGCAAAAGGATACACCAACATCAGTTTCGCTGGTTCTTCAACCGCATGCCCTTTGGTACTCGACCTGATTAAAAAAGGGAAAATCGGCGAAAACGGGATGAAACACATTTTTCTGGTCGATCCGATCGTTGTGCCCTCAGATAAGCTGCTGACAATTATCGGACTGGTTGGCCCGATGCTGGGATACCTGGAAACTTCGATGACTACTGAGGAAGAAGGGCACTGGTATCATTTCAGGCCACAGGAAACATTGAAACAATTGTTGGATTTAACCGATAAAGTTCGCAAAGACCTGCAAAAAGGATTTAAACTTCCTTCGGGTACCCGGTTGAAAATTTATAAGTCAATAAAAGACCCTTCTGCTGATCCGGTTAGTGCCGTATTGATATACAAAGGATTGAAAAACAGCGATGGATCCAATGTTGATATAGAAATGCTCGATTCGGAACTCCACGTGGTTACTCGCTTGACCGGACGCGAAAATGTTACCCAGCACGACCGCGATATCCAGAAATATGTTTTTGATGATATTTACGGAATTACAACGGAATAAAGGAATCTTTCCTGTCTCTTGCTGTAAACAAGGATTAGTCGGATTATTTCGTTTAATTTTCCTGCCGAATCAAATTATCAACTATGAAATTTTGTTGCCAACCAACTTTTCAGTTCGAATTTTTCCATGTATAACCATGAGGCCACGAAGTTGTATTCGTTGAAATAGCCATGTGGCAGACATGGCAGGCATTCAATACCGATGGACTTGATCCGCCGTGAGTTTCATTGAATTCTCCGCCTGTTCCTTCACCTCTTGAGTTTCCGTGACAAATTCCGCAACTGCCAATCGATTTTATTTTGCTTCCCTGGTACTGGTTTGGCTGGTAATTGTCTTTTGCCTCGCGTGACGGATACATTGCATGAGGACTTCCATGGCAGGCAGTGCAATAAACATTTCCGTGTCCTTTTGAATTCCGGTAAAGACTGGTATTTGTATCAACACCTTCAACACCGGTGTGACACGTAACACATTTTGGTTCATTAATCCACGGTATTCTTGCTCCTGATTTAATGGTTGAAGCCACATTGTTCATATCGCCATGACAGGTTACGCAGTTTCCATCATTAGTTGTTCCCATGTGTGCCAAACTCCGGCTGCATTTGGTTGTTGTCCCCGGATGACAATCGTAGCAGGAAGCATTTTTTGAGGCATGATACCCGTGAATAGCTTCCGAAAGATATTTTCCTGAAGAACCCGGACCACTTGTACCAAGAGCAGGACTGCCATGACAACCTGCACATAAAACCGGTATCTGATTTACCAGTTTTGTCCCTGTTGCAGCATCATGTTTTTGCAGAATATTCATAAAAACACTCGTGGTTCCTTCAGTATGACATTTTGCACAGTTAATTTCGTCCGAAGTCGGAACAGTTGCCTGGGTTGTAGCAATTGTATTCCCGTTTCCATCCTTCACTTTTATATCAATGACCTGAAATGGATCCCATGTTCCTGCATCGTTAACCGGTACAACCGGCATACCTTCGGCAGTAAAATGATCGGAACTTAGTTTCATGACACCTGACAAAGCTGTTCCGGTCAAACCAATATTAACCGGAGGAGCCGGTTTCCCGAAAATAGCCGTGAAATTTGTCCAGAAACCACCATACGCTCTTTTATTGGCCGAAGTTGTATTTCCAACAAGACTATATTCCACAGTAATCCCTGTTGTAACAATCGATGGAGGATTCCCCCGTTTCAGAACCTGCACATTTACTGTATTATATGGAGGCAGAATTACCAGTTCATCGTAAGTAGGATTAAGGCAATGCATACCCAGATCATTCCATGCAAATACCGTATATATCCCGGGATTTACAACACCATTTCCTGAATTTTGATTTTCCTGCTTGCACGATATTGCAGTTAAAAAAATAATCCCTGCGAAAATGAAAAACTTTGCTTTCATAATACAAATTTTAAATTGGTTTTATAAAAACACTGATGTTTGATTTTGATTTTCGGTTTCTTCAATCTCTGCAAACAACTAATGCCTTTTTACAGAAATCCTTGCATAAAGTTATGACATATTCATGAATTGGTAATCACCTGATTTTGCTTTTTTTATTTCCTATAAATTGATATTGATGGATTAGAAATAAATGCGCCTGTTTGATTTTTTTAGTATTTTCCGAAACCGAAATCTGCCAAAATTAAAT
>JBBIPU010000029.1:3915-10161 GCA_037442685.1 Draconibacterium sp.
GTTGCCATCCGTCAGAAAAACGAAAAACTTTACCAGATTACCATTTATACCTGGATCAGCGCCATCATTTCGATGTTAACCCCGACAAAGAACGGATTGATGCCATTCTTCGATTACCACACAGTCGTATTTTATGTTTCTCACGGAATCATCCCGCTGATGCAAATCTACATGACCCGGGTTTTCAGGTTTAAAGTGTACAAATACAGTTTTTTCAATGTCCTGATTTTTCTGATTTTGTATTCAACTTCGGCCTGGATTATTAATTTCTTTGCTGGAACGAATTTTTCCTTTATCACGCACCCGGAATCGGAAAATGTCATTCTCTCCTCATTGGGAACAGGATTTTTATATTCTGTAAAATTATTCTTTCTTGGAGTGTCGATCCTGATTGTTGATGAAATGATTATCAAATTTATATTCCGGATCAAAGTGTATCCTTACCATGTCTTTCTTTTCCGGTTTTTCAGTACCAGCCTCAATAAATGAGGTTAGAAATTTGCAACTCACTCTGGTTTTTTACGAATGCGGATTATCATCGATTTTATGATTCAGATGCCCTTTCATGTAAACCGTATCGACAGAAGCATCGATTTTTGCAGGAATTGAATTTTCAAATACTTTGTCGCGGATATCGATTGGCGAAAAAGGTACTTCACCCGTAATCAGTTCAGGAATATTGTAATTTTTAATGAATGTGGTGTAAAAATCAGGATCTTTCTGAGGCAGGACGAAAGGTTTTGTTGCATTCCCGTTTTCATCGAGGTAAGAGAAAAACGGCCGGGTAAACAATCCATCCAGACGCTTGCTGCTGAAAACAAACCAGTGCCCGGTGCTCGAAAAACAGTGGTAACTGTCGGTTTCGGGGCTGTTGATGTCCATTTTGTGAAATTCGCCGGTTTGCAGGTTCAGCAGGTTCAGATCGGTTTGAGGGTGATGAATCGTAAAATACCCGTTATCGCTGGTGCAGAACATCAGGAATTTACCATTCGGACTTACTTTTGGAAAACTTATGCTTTTCCCGATTGCAGCAGACGATAAAACCGTATCCACCTTTTCTCCCCAGGTATTTGTATTTACATCGTACCCAATGCGCAGCAGATCATATTTGTCATCAATACGTTCATCCACATTGTTTGCTTTCAATGCGCTAATAAAATAGATGTATTTTCCGTCGGGTGACCAGACTGGCAGATTTTCGCGGCTTGAAGTCGATACTTTTGGTGATGTTGAAACTGTGTTTTTTTCAATGTCATAAACAATCAGGTCGGAATATTCATCAGCCACTTCGATTCTTACTTCGCCTGAACAGAAAAACTGACCAATGTTGTTTACCGAATAAGCAATGTGTTTCCCATCGGGGTGCCAGTTTGGGTAGGCTCCGGCATTGAGTGTGTAGGGAGTTCGGGTATCCACTTTTTCAAGTTTACCATCTTTCGCCAACACAGTTCCACCGTGCATTGCGCGAATATGAAGCATAAATTTCGAGGGATCGTTATTGGCAAATGAATGGCAGTTGATGCAGGCAAATTCTATCGATTTGTTTTCAAGAATTGGTTTTTCATCGAAATTTTCGAGATTGCGCTGATAAATCCCCAGGTTGTTCCAAAGTACATATCCGGTGTTAATCAACCTGTAAGCCAGGTGATTGTCAATTTCTTCGGTTGAAATCTGGTTTTCGATGGTCTGAAATTTCTGCCAGTTGCCATCTTTCGGTTTTACAAATACCTCAACTGTCAGTTTCGATCCTTTCCTTTTCTCAAGGAGTTGATGCCATCGGGCAATATCGATTTCAATTTTCGCACTTTTACTTCTGATTATCAATGGTTTTTCACCCTGAACAGAGAACCGGGCTTCAAATTCGTTACCTGGTTCTTTAATACTGAAATTAAGCGGCGCAATGTTTGGCGGAATCATGATTCCTGTGTAATCAGGAAAAATGTTTGGCAACCTTTTCACTTCCTGAAAATTTTCAATGCCCGGATTACACGAAACAAGCATTACAAGGGCAAGAAAAACCAATATGATCAGCGAATTTTTCATTATCTAACTACCGATTTGTTGTTTAACGCATTTGTGACTTTTGGATTCAGGTAAAGCAGATAATACCAGAATGTATGTTCAAATTTCTGCCTGGCTTCATTTTTTGCAGAGTCCTTATTATTGTATCTTTTCATCAGTTCGTTGAACGCGGTAAACCGGTCTTTGACTTCGTTTGATATGGTTTCATCTGATACAAACGACGGAATCGATTTGCTCCTTACAATGTACACAGCCAACGCCTCTGCCCACGAAGAAGGGAGCGTTTTGAGGTTATAATAACGATAGTGTTGCACGTAATTCACAAACTCAGGATAATTGATATCGAGCATACAAAGTGCAAGTAAATAATCGTAAGCCAGGCGATTGTCCTTGTTTGTTTCAATTAAAAGTTTGAGGTTTTCAACCGGGAAATCGTTGATTGCCCTCTTGTGAGGTGTAAACCGCCTTTTTTCAGCAATTACTTTATCGTTTGCGGCGAGAGTTGTATCGGTAACATATTTTTCGTATTTATCAACCCAGTCGTGGTATAACATATTCTGATCAAGAACTTTGAGGAATTTGTCGGCCAGATCGTATTTTCTGTTGACAAGATTTATCATCACCAGCCTTTTCAGAATCCGCGGACTGTTTGGTAAAAGTGTCTGAGCCTCAAAAGCCCAGTGCTGTGCTTCGCTCATCAATCCCAGGTCGAAATACAAATCGCTTGTGGGCATTGTAAGACTTCCGATCATATTCGCCGATTCGAAAAAAATCCCTTTCGAACCCAGCAATTGCGGATAATTGAAAAGCCGTTCCGGAAGTTGCCCAAGCATGGCATACGCGCGGGTAACATGGTAATCGACCCTGAAATCGTAAACCGTTATTTCTTCAGCCACTTCTAGAACTTTTCTCCAATTTTCGTTCTGCGCGTAATAATCAATGTAAAGGATATTCTTTTTAAAGGAATCGTAAGATTTCAGAAACATGAAATAACCCAGTAATACAACAAATATCACCTGAACAGTAATAACAAACGGCATTTTTTTATAAAAGCTTTCTTTTGGCAGAATTTTCCTTTTGACAGTTTTTTCTTCGGATTTTCTAACAGGAATAATTTTCAGAATGAAAACCAACAGAAGCGCAACCGGCAAAACCAGGTAATATGCATACAACTTGTAGAATGTAGTATAAGCAAGTATTTCAGGATGTTTTATTTCTGCCAACCGGTACACATTTATCAAAGTTGAAGGAAATACTGATTTATAGGAAAGATATGGAAGTAATGCCGCAAATATCAGAAACAACGGAATTGCTGCCAGCTTGATTTTTTTAGTCTGCGAATGAATTAAAATAACAGAGGTGGAAACAGCAAAAACAATGAGCGCCGCGCCGCTGGCCAGATAAAAGACAAAAACTGCAAAAACAGGCCAGATGTAGATGCTTTGTTTTCGAAATTTGCTGTCGATAATGGAAAATAGCCAGGTAAACATAAAAACAAATAAAAGGCGAATACTTACATGATAAGGATAATTGTAATCGCACATAATTAAAACACCGACAAGCAATATAATGGCGAATACCGCAAAATTGACCAGATTTTTCCCGGTCAGATGCGATATGATATTTATTGCCATTAACCCCTGAACCGAAGCGACAAGAACAATCAAAAAGCTTCCTGCAGAGTTAAACATGAAGAACTGCGAAACAAAGTCGGCTAAATAATTCGATAATCCTCCCGGATAGACAAGGCTGCTCTTCAAAAATTCCAGGTTGGTTGTAAAACCAATTTGCTGGCCATAGTAATATAAGAAAGGTTCTGTTTTAAAAGCAGTTATCCACCACGCGGCAATTATCGCAATCAGGATAAACAAATTCGAATGACTAAAGAATTTTGATCTCATAATAAACCCAAGTAAGGTTAGTTAAATCTGAAATGATTTCTCTGCTGTCAACAAAACAAGTAAATTATTTTGAATGTGCAAAACAGAATCCTGAATAACAAAATTTGTTTTTAATACTCACAATAACAGGTTGTTATTGAACCGGTTAATTTTGGAATCAGCCACATTAATACCACGAATTGAATTTATTGTAACCAAAAACAGACAAACGTAAGCAAATAAATAAGTACGGGAGTTTTTTTAAGAATAGTATGCAAATCAATCTGAGAAATCCTATTCCCCTGATTTTGGAGCAAATATTGAACCTGTATATGAAATCGACTGACGGTTAATAAACGATGCAACACAGGTTGCGTCACCCATTTTTGAAATATGAAATACCAGATCGATGCCTTCGTTAACGTTTTTAACTGTAATTTTCACTTCAAAACCTTTCTTGGTTTTTTCCCTTTTATAACTTTCCATCGGTTGGGCAAAACCCATCGGGCTGTCTTTAAAGTTGTCATATTCTCTTGAATAGGTATTGCCAAAATAGGGCATGTACGAAAAAATTGAATCGGTTTTTACTTCAATGCCAAAATCAGATGTCAGGGCTCTTGTCTTCTCATTTTTTGGAATAACTGAATATGCTTTAAAAACAAAAGTCTTGTTATCGACCAAAGATTTTATAAGCTGAATTTTCTGTTCCTTTTTTTCGGCCTTTAACTGCTTTTTGCTTTTTGGTTTTGTTTCCTGCGCAAATACAGCAGAAAATGTAAAAATGATTAAAAAAATAATTGCTGAAATTTTCATGGCTTCACTAGTTTAAATTACTGGTTAGAATCATGTAAATATAAATTTTCTTCAGCAATTTAAATATGTCTGAGTTATACTTTTTTAAAGCCGTTCAAATGTTAAAACAGCTTTTAAATAGTGCCAGGCTGAACAAAAAGCCTCGTCTGAGTGTCATTTCAAACAAGTGAGAAATCTATCACTTTGAAATACAGATGTTTTCCAGATTATTCGGTAATCAACATGACAAAAACCACGGAAGTTTATTTTTTGGTCAGCCCCAATTTCAACATAAAACTTCCGGCAAATAAACCTCTTTAATTCACATCAACTTCGCGTTTGATATAACTGCTGTAATCTTTCAGTATTGGCTGATAACTTTCGTGAAATAATTGCGACGATACAAGAAAATCGGCTGTTGAACGGTTTGAAGCTGTTGGAATATTGTAAAGTACAGTAATTCTTAAAAGCGCTTTTACATCAACATCGTGAGGTTGCGGTTGCATCGGGTCCCAAAAGAAAATCAGTATGTCAACAGCACCTTCCACAATTAAGGCACCTAACTGCTGATCTCCGCCCAGCGGACCTGATTTTAATCTTGTTACAGTAGGTGGAACAGCATCGTTTTCACGGCATTTCTGAATCAATGTTTCCTCCACCAGTTTCCCGGTTGTGCCAGTACATATCAGATCGTGATGTATTAATTCCTGCCAGTTAAATTCAACCCATTCAATAATGTCTTTTTTACGGTTATCGTGTGCTACAATAGCTATATTTTTTTTCTGTTTCATGACTTTTAAAATTTTGGGAAACAAATGTTTAAAGGCATTCATTTCCGGTTTCGGGTACAAAGATATTTAACCTTTCAGGAACAAAAAATTCTAACTATCTGGTTAACAAAAACTTATTGAAAATTTAATTTACAGTGGCAGAATCATAAACGAATGTTAAGCCAATGTTTTCAAATTAACGATCTGATTTCATCAATCATTTTTTGTGCTAATTTGCCCGCTTCCTCAACCGATTTTGCCTCGGAATAGATTCTGATAATCGGTTCGGTATTCGATTTGCGAAGATGTATCCACGAATCGGAAAAATCAATTTTCACCCCGTCAATGTCGGTTACCTTTTCTGTTGAATATTTCTTTTTTAATTTAATAAGAATGGCATCCACATCAATTTCCGGAGTGAGTTCGATCTTGTTTTTCGACATAAAATAGTCGGGATATGTTTTTCTGAGTTCGGAACATTTTAAACCGCTTTTTGCAAGGTGCGTCAAAAACAGGGCTGCCCCGACCAGCGAATCGCGGCCGTAATGACTTGCCGGATAAATAACGCCCCCGTTTCCTTCCCCGCCAATTACAGCGCCGGTTTCCTTCATTTTTGCCACAACATTCACCTCGCCGACTGCGGCTGATTTGTAAACGCATCCGTGCTTTTCCGTAACATCGCGAAGTGCCCGGCTCGATGAAAGATTGGAAACCGTATTTCCGGGAGTTTGCCCCAAAACATAATCCGAAACTGCCACAAGCGTGTATTCCTCGTTAAACAT
>JBBIPU010000029.1:10261-11567 GCA_037442685.1 Draconibacterium sp.
GCAAAACTGAAATCTTCCTTTTCAGCGATCTTCAGCACTTTTTCACCTTCATCTGCATTCAGAAACTCACCGTTTGAACCCAGCAGTTTCAGTGCATTCCATTGTTTCGGATTGTGGCTTGCTGTTAAAATAATTCCGCCATCCGCTTTTTCGGCAGTAACAGCAAGTTCTGTAGTAGGTGTGGTTGCCAGACCAATATCCACCACGTCGCAACCCATCCCGGTTAAAGTTGAAATTACAATGGAACTTACCATCGGCCCCGAAATACGGGCATCGCGCCCAACAACTATTTTTATTTTGATTTTCCCCGATTTTTGTTTTGTCCGGGTTGCATAAGCTGCTGTAAATTTCACCACATCAAGCGGACTCAGTCCTTCCCCTGGTTTTCCACCGATGGTTCCGCGAATTCCGGAAATTGATTTAATTAATGCCATTATTTAAACTTGTAATTTGAAACTGTAAAATTAATATGGTTTTCTAAAATCAGAATTTGTTTTTGAAAAAGATTCTAACTACCGGGGAAATGACATTCCGATCATCTGATTTATTACCATATCAACTATAAATCAAAACGTTACAATTTCAAAAAAAAAAAAAAACGAATTAAAGTTTGGATTTTATACCCGGTATTTATACTTTTAAAAACAATTATCCTTTAAATCATCACGCGAAAATTAGCGCCGGGCAAAACAGACAAGACAAATGCAAATCACAATTTTTAAAAAGTTATCGAGGTTAATCTAAAAGCCTCCCCGGTATTCCCCACCCGGGGAGGCAAAAGGTTGTTCGCTGTCCGGCGCGGGGAACCCTTTTTTATCTTTAAATAATTTATAAACCCAAATTTAACCAAAAATGAAAAATCTTAAACTTTTTATTACAATAGCATCCATTTTTATTTGCCTTTCTTCTTATTCCCAGTTAAAAGTAAATTCAAGCGGAAGAATAGGAATCGGTGGCTTAGATCCTGATGCTACTTATAAATTAAATTTCGCTTCTGCAATTTTAACTACCGGGGGAGGATATCCTGATTTGATTTTCGGCCCTAACCCTTCCGGATCGCAAACCAGGGCAATATATCCAAGTACAGATAACAGCGGAACCATCGGATGGTCTTCCCGGCAATTCTCTTATATTTATGGTAAATACATTTATCAAAATGGGGTTCTTGTTACCTCCGACAAAAGACTGAAAGAAAACTTCAGGACGATTGAAAAACCATTGGAAAAACTGTTACAGGTAAATGGTTTAAAATATGATTACAGAAAAGAAGGAACTGACACTATAAAAAATGAAATTGAAAAACGAA
>JBBIPU010000029.1:11667-32694 GCA_037442685.1 Draconibacterium sp.
TTGAAAAACGAATTGGCTGATTGTTGTAAAGATAACCTGAAAAGCGGCTCTGTTAATGATGCAAGCGACATTAATACAGACCATGCAAAACTATACCAAAATACGCCTAACCCATTTAGTGTTCAAACAACTATTCGTTATGAGGTTCCCAAAACTGTCCAAAACACACAGTTGTATATCTGCAATATGACCGGAACATTGCTAAAGACGATTACCGTAAACCAAACGGGTGAAGGGAACGTAATAATCAATGCTAACGAATTTAATGCCGGTATGTACCTTTACAGCCTTGTTTGCGATGGGAAAATTGTGGATACCAAACAGATGTTATTAACGCAATAAACTTCAGAGCATGAAATACCTTTTTGTAATTTTAATGTGCATTTTTTCTTTTCATTCTTTTTCTGAAAAGATTACAAAAACGAAAGCAGAAAAAATAGCAAAAAACTGGAGTGCTATGTATTTGGGCAAGTCAAAAACAGATGTAGTAAAAGAAAATAGTTGTTATTTCAAATATGACAATGACACCAGCATGTATATATTCAACCTCAACGATAATGGTTTTATTATTGTCTCATCAGACGACCATACTTACCCTGTATTAGCATATTCTGTGGATAATAATATAGATTTAAGTTATATAAGTCCTCAACTTAATGACTGGCTTAAGTATTATTCAGAAATGATAAAATTTAATAAAAAAGAAAAACGGGATATTAGTATTAAAAACAAATGGGAACAAATTGAAAATGGGGCAACTACAAAAAATGTCCTAGCCACTGTTTCCTCATTATTTGAAACAAACCAATCTTCCAGATGGGCAGGCTGGAGACCATATTTTAATCAGGCTCCCCAGGCACAATCCCAATTTTACGAGGGTTATGATGGTTGTGTGCCAATGGCTTTAGCTCAAATTATGAAATATTTTAAATATCCCCTAATTGGTACTGGAACAGGAGGTGGAAAAAATAACGGAGTAGATTTTACGCAAAATATCAACTGCTTTTTTGATTACAACCAACTGCCTTTTCGACTGACTTATTGTGGAAATGGGACAAATAACTGTAATGAAGGATCATATGATATTATCCCTGGTATAACTCAATCGCAAATCGATGAAGTTGGAAAGATTCTTTACAATGCTGGATTGGCAGTTGGTATGAAGTGGCTTGGAATGGGTGACCCATCTCAAACTTCAACAGGCACAACTGGTAGCTCTTACGACTGGGTAACTGGAATGGCAAATCATTTCTATTATGTCGCTCCTAATGATAATGACTACTGGGGTGAAGGCGAAATTACTGGGAACACATCTGGATTCAAAACCGGTCTTAGAAATAGTTTAAATAGTGGATACCCAATTCTTTTCCGATATAATCAGCATAGTGATGGAAGGGGTCATGTAGTTGTTATTGACGGATATGAAAATGATGAATTTTTTCATTTTGCAGTAGGGCGCGGGGGAGCTGACGATGCTTACTATTATTTATTTAGCAGCGATAATGATGGGGTACACTTGCCCCGACCTTATATTAATTTATTTGGACTTCATGCATGTATGAATATTCATCCGGATTGCCCACCGGTTCAAAACAAAACTGTTACAAATAAAACTATAACAAATGGAAGTGGTGACCTAATCCAATCTGGGAATGACTTACTTGTAGATCATTTTATTATTCAGCCCGGTGGTCGGGCAGTTCTCAGGGCCAACCAGTCAATAATAATCTCAAACGATTTTGAAGTAGCTTTAGGAGGCGAAATATGGATGGTGTGTAAACCATGTACCAATTAAAATAGATTTAATGAAAAAAATAATATTCATTTCAGCCATATTAACTTTAACGAAAAGTTTGTCAGCCCAATACATTTCAGTAACCGATTCATTAAACAGATGGAATATCGGGTTAAATTGTATGAGTGAGGAACCGATTGACCCGTATAATAGATGGTCAACGTATTTTGTACATATTGAAGGAGATACAGTAATGAACAACGAACATTACAAAAAACTTTTTCACTGTGCTGATTCAACCTGCATTGATAAAAATTTCAAATCCTACATCCGTGAGGACTCAGGTAAGGTTTTTTTGGCTGATAAAACACGCGAACTCATCCTTTATGATTTCAACTTAAAACAAGGCGATTCCCTAGTAATGTATTTTTTATGGGATAACAGAAATTCTGAACCCCTTTTTATTCAGGTTGATTCTGTGAAGTCAGTCATTTTTCAGGATCAGAATGAAAGGATAATCCAGTACGTTACGGTTCGTGCTTACAATTGGAGGGAATATTCATTTAATGATACTTATGTGGAAGGAATTGGTTCTTTGTGGTTTGGACTTGAATATCCGATAAATTTATTTGTTACCGGAGGCGCGGGTTGTCACCAAAATTTACTATGTTTTTCTATGAATGATAACCTTGTTTATTCCAATCCTGAGTTCAATGATTGTTACATAACTACTGGTATTAATCAGGTTCAGGTAAAACCGGAATTGGTAAGCGTTTTTTCAGCACAAAACGGGACACTTGTCGTTGAGTTGACAAGTTCAGTTTCGGGGAAAATCTTCGTCTTTAATACATTAGGGGAGTTAGTTAGCCGTAAGCAAATATTGGATTCAACTTCTCAAATTTGCATGCCCTGCGCAGGTGTTTACCTGTATAGGTTTGTATCAGATGATGGGCTAAATCAAACGGGTAAAGTTTTCGTTAAATAGAATATTACTCATTATTTTTTAAACAGGCCTGATGAGAGATAATAACAAAGCCGGGCATTTACCCGGCTTTTCACAGAAACATGACAGCAACTCTTTTAAAAACAATTACCATCAACCAGCGGGGTTCAGGAAACGTAAAGACTAATGCCAATGAGTTTAATGCCGGAATGTACTTGTACAGCCTGGTTTGCGATGGGAAAATTGTGGATACGAAGCAGATGTTGTTAACTGAATAATAAGTTTTATGAAATTTTAGATTATTGAATGATGAAAAAGATATTGATAAATACAATTATATTATTTGTGTGCCTTTATTCCAACGGTCAAATTAATGTTGGTGGGAGGCCGTATTGTTTCGACCACAATATATCGGCAAAGGAAATTACTCAAAATGAAATTCCTCAAGTTGAATTACCCATACTTGATTTTGATAAACTGTCAGTTGAAGATAGTATCAATAACATGCACGGAACACCATTTAGATATGGTGTTCCTATTAAGGTAAACTACGATATCAATAATAGTGGAAAATGGATTGAACTTGAAAATGGAGATAGAATATGGAAATTGGAGATTCATTGTCCGTCCGCAAAATCTATTAATTTATCTTATGACAAATTCTGGCTTCCTGAAGGTGGTTTACTTTATCTTTATGACAAAAATAAAAAATCATTTATCGGAGGATTTAGTAATAAAAATAACAGCGGGTCAAAGAAAAATCCAGCAAAATATACTACAGGGATTATTTTAAGTGATGTAATTACTCTTGAATATTACGAGCCAAATAGTGTTAGATGCGAAGGAATGATTTCGATTTCTAAAATTATTTATGGATATGAGGAGATCGGTAGCCTTGCAGAGAGTTTATGTACAGTTGACATTAATTGTAGCCCTGAGGGCGATAACTGGCAAGACGAAAAAACATCCGTCGCATTAATCTTAATGAATGGTTATTTATGTACGGGATCTTTAATAAAGAATGCACACAATAATGGCACACCATACTTTTTAACTGCAGATCATTGTATAGAAACAAATAACCTTGATGCGATTTCAGACCCTGATGCCGCAGATTTTATTTTTTGGTGGAATTATGAAAATCTTGTTTGCAATGGATCTCTTCATCCATATACTCAAACAATTGGCGCGACTGTTGTTGCAAATAATGACCTCTCAGACTTTGCTCTTCTTCGACTTATTGAGAGCCCTTACGACTTATCACCACCGATACAAGCATATTTTAATGGATGGGACAGACAAAATCAATATTACGGGAGCATTGGAATCCATCATCCTTCATTTAATCCCAAAAAAATATCCACAGATGAACATTCACCTACTACATCAAGTACTTATTACTGGAATGTTGTTTGGGATAGTACCACCAATGGAAGCTCGATCACATACGAAGGTTCATCCGGTTCTCCGCTATTTAGCGTCAACACCGGCAGAGTAATTGGCCAATTATATGGAGCAAGTGGAGATTGTAATTATCAATCTAACTTATATGGTAAATTTAGTTTATCATGGAATTCGGGTTCTGAATATAGAAGAAGAATAAGAGAATGGCTTGACCCAGATAACACAGGCGTTAATTATTTAAACGGGAGCTATTGTTCTGGTAATGAGTATATAACCAATACAAATTTTTACTCTGACACAATTGTTTACGGATGTACCTTAAATTTGCAAAATGTATATATTCAAAATAATGCTAACGTTATGTTTAACTATTTTAACGAAATAATTTTTAACGGCGTATTTGAGGTTGGATTGGGTTCAATTTTGGAAATTAAATAATTTTTACCTAAAACCAAATTTGATTTATTATCATATAAACTGCTTTGTAATTTTGATAAAATAACTCTTATGAAAATTATCTGTCTGTTATTATATACGTTACTTTGTTTTCAAGTAATTGCACAATTAAAAATTGATGCTGGTAATGATTTAATAGTCTGTTCAGAAGATAACGATGGAGAGCATAAAATCGGGGGTTCTCCAACGGCTTCGGGAGGGATTGAACCATACTCGTATACCTGGAGCGGTAAATATTTTGGTTTAAAATATCCAACTGGAGAACCTTCATGGATTTACGCATCTGATATTCTGGATGATACTACAAAAAGTAACCCTATAATCAAAGATTGTAGAAATGTGCCGGACGAATGGACAACCTACTATCTTAAAGTAGAAGATGCAATGGGCAAAGTGTCCTTTGATTCCATCAAAATAATCCAGGCAATTTTCCGGGTAAAAACAATCTACAAACTTCCTGGTGCAATAACAAAGGGAGACAGTATTCAACTGTTTGGAGATATTTATTTTTTGAATGACTTTTTACCACTTACATATACATTAAGCCCTTCTCAAGGATTAAAAGATTCAACAGATGTTTTCGGCTGGGCAAAACCAGATACCAGTATCACTTATTATCTTCAAGCGGTAAATTCGGCAGGTTGTGTTTCGGAAAAAATATATTATTGGCATATTGATGTAATTGATACAACAATAAATTCTGTCCAAAATTATGAGTTCAAAAACTTCGGTTTACAATTTTACCCCAACCCAGCTAAAAACCAGATTAATTTCACAAATCCATTCAACACAAAAATTAAAAAAATTGAACTGATTGATTTTTCGGGCAGGGTTGTTCATATATGGAAGGCACAGGGACTGGCTGAAAAGAAACTGAACATTCAGCCAATTCCTCCCGGAATTTACCTATTAAAAACCGAAACCCCAAAAGAGGTTAAAACTGATAAAATTGTGATTCAGTAAATATTATCGTTTCTTTTAGTTATCCTTGGCTTCAAATAACCTCATGACTAAAATCAACAGAATAAAGTACCTGAAAATCAATCTTCAATTTCTTCCAGTTCATGAAGTGTTAACTTAAGTTTATTGATATAATTTCCGTACAATTTTCTGAATCCCCACCGTAAAAAGAAAAATACGACACCTGTAATCAGCACCAGAATAATCAGACCTGTTAAAACCATAACCACTATTTTATTAGTTCCGACATCGCCAATTTCAATACCCTGTGCTGTTACTTCATCAAGAAATCCCCGGTACAAACCGGTCACAAAACCTGAACCGATTGCAAGCAACAATGTTACCAAAGCCAGGTAAAACATGGTCTGATAAATTTTTAACGTATCGATGATTTTTCTCAAAGTCTCTTTTAAATCGCATACAGCTTCGCAACTTTTCTTCACCCTGTAATATTTGATAACGAAGTAGATGAAAGTGGTAAATATCAATGTGTTGCTGAAAACACCCAAAAATGTAAGCCATCCCGGAATAGTGATGTTTTTGCTCATTTCATCGGTCATCAACGGTGAAATCAGAAAATCGTCAAGCGCAAAAATCAAAATCAGCACAAACAGAACCACGAAACCAATCTTAATATTACGGTCGATCCTGTCGATCAGACTTTTTGTCCGTTTGCCGAGCATCTTTTTCAACTGGTCTTCATCCAGCTGGTTATCCGATGGTAATTTTTCCCATGTCCGTTTTAAATTCTCTAAATCCATCTTTTTTTACTCTTCAGTTTCCATGAACTTTTTCAGTTTTTTCTTAATCCGGTTCATTTTTACCCGAACGTAATTCTGCGTAATTCCTGTAATCTCTGCTATTTCCTCGTATTTTTTATTCTCGAGGAATAAAAGCACAATCGATTTCTCGACACCTGTTAATTGGGCAACCGCCCTATGCAGATTTTTTATTTCTTCTTCGGTTTCACTGTCATAGTTTTCGTCTTTTACCTGAAAATTGTCATAAGTCAGGCGGTTCTGGTCGGGTCTGCGTTTTATTTTTTTGAATGAAGTAATTGCTGTATTCAGTGCCACCCGGTACATCCAGGTCGAAAACTTCGATTCTTCGCGGAAAGAGGGAAATGATTTCCAAAGCTGGGCAACAATTTCCTGAAACAGATCATTCCGGTCTTCCTGATCGTCGCAGTAAATATTACACACCTTGTGTATGATTCCCTGGTTCTTTTGTATTATCTGTAAAAATTCCCTTTCCAAAACCTTTTTATTAGTAACAAAATGATGATAAAATTACAAACTTGAGAAATTTCAAACTCCAAACTCCAAATTCCAACTTTAAATGAAAAATCAAAATGCACTTCAAATTTTATTTTTGGAATTTGGAATTTCCCTTACAGCATTTTCAGAAACTGAATTTCCTTCTCAGTCAGAAACCTGTATTTCCCGCGTGGCAGGTTCTTTTTTGTCAAACCAGCATACAAAACCCGGTCGAGTTTTTTTACACGATAACCGAAATGTTCAAAAATCCGCCTTACAATCCGGTTTCTTCCCGAATGAATTTCAATCCCGATTTCACTTTTATCTTCGTTGCCGGCGTAACTTATCGCATCTGCAGCAATCGGCCCGTCTTCGAGTTCAATTCCATCGGCAATCTGTTGCAAATGTTCCAAACTAACCGGTTTATCGAGCGAAACCTGGTAAACCTTTTTCATTTTATGACTGGGGTGGGTCAACCGTTTCGAAAGATCGCCATCGTTGGTAAACAACAGTAATCCGGTTGTATTTCTGTCAAGTCGCCCCACCGGATAAATTCTTTCCGGGCAGGCATCTTTTACCAGGTCCATCACAATTTTATCGGCATGAGGATCTTCTGTTGTTGTAACAAAATCTTTGGGTTTATTCAGTAAAAGATAAACCTTCTTTTCGGCATTCAGCCGCGTTCCGTCGAAACGGACTTCATCAGTCGGCAAAACTTTCACTCCAAGCTCAGTTACAATTTTACCATTTACCGAAACCATTCCGGATGCAATGTAAGTGTCAGCCTCGCGACGCGAACATACACCGGCATTTGCAATAAAACGGTTCAGCCTCATCTCACCTGACGAACTGCTTTTTTTCGGGATATTTTTTATGGTTTCTGGTTCCGGTCTTCTGTATTTTCGGGTTTTTTCCTTTATCTCATATTTTTTTCTGCCATCCTCAGTTTTTCTGCTCTCCTGAGATTTTACTTTTTTTGTGTCCTGAAATTTCGGTGGCAAACTTTTCCCGATCCTTTTCCCGCTTCTTTTTGGCTCGCTTTGACTGTTTCTGCTGTAATTATTTTTCATGTGCAATTACTGATTTTTGCAAATGTCGGAAAAATTCCTCTTATATTTTTCTGTTTTACATATTGCGAATCGTTACTTTTAATGTGAAATTGAATATTTAAAAATACAGTTATGCAATCACACGAAATTGACTACAAAATTATCGGGAACGATGTTCAGCTTGTTGAAATTGGCCTCGATCCCGGAGAAACCGTAATAGCTGAAGCAGGAGCGATGCTGTACATGGAAGATGGGATTACTTTTACCACAAAAATGGGCGACGGCTCAAATCCTTCCGCCGGTTTATTCGATAAATTATTAGCAGCCGGATCGCGTGTAATTACCGGAGAATCGTTATTCCTCACTCATTTTACAAACAATGGATGGGGCAGGAAAAATGTGGCTTTTTCGGCTCCCTACCCCGGAACCATAATACCGATGGATCTGGCGCAGATGGGAGGAAGAATCATCGTTCAGCGCGATGCATTTCTCTGTGCTGCGTTGGGTACTAAAATTTCAGTCACTTTCAGCAGAAAACTTGGCGCAGGTTTTTTTGGTGGCGAAGGTTTTATCCTTCAGCAACTTGAAGGCGATGGAAGGGCGTTTGTACATGCCGGAGGAACTGTAATCGAAAGATACCTTAACAATGAAACTTTGCGTATCGATACCGGATGTATTGTTGGTTTTGAACCTCAGATAGATTACAATATTGAACAGGCAGGCGGATTACGCTCGATGATTTTCGGAGGTGAAGGAATTTTTCTTGCAACTTTGCGCGGAAGAGGTAAAGTATGGTTGCAAAGCATGCCAATCAGAAAACTGATTGCACAACTCTCGGGCTGGGGACCCAATGCAAGGAAAGAAGCCAGAGGAGGATTACTAAACAGTTTACTTGAAGGTTAATAACAAAACTTGTTCAACATTTCAACTTAAGGAGCCATTTAAAGAAGATTAAATGGCTCTTTTATTTCTTATTTTGATCGATTTTATACTATTTTTAGCTTACCAATAAACGAATTCAGTGATTCAAACCAAAATAATTATGAAGCAAAAATACTATCTGCGCAGCACCGAGTGGTTCGGGAAAGACGACAAAATGGGATATGTACACCGGAGCTGGCTGCGTAACCAGGGACATCCCGACCACATGTTCCGCGGGAGACCGGTAATCGGAATCTGCAATACATGGTCTGATTTAACTCCCTGTAATGCGCATCTTCGCGAGTTTGCTGAAATTGTGAAACGAGGTGTTTACGAAGCAGGAGGTTTTCCGCTTGAATTCCCTGTCATGTCGCTTGGCGAAACAATTATGAAACCCACAACTATGCTGTGGCGCAACCTTGCAAGCATGGATGTTGAGGAAACGATTCGCGCCAATCCGTTGGACGGAATAGTCCTGCTTACCGGTTGCGACAAAACCACTCCTTCAACTTTAATGGGTGCTGCCAGCGTAAACCTTCCCACGATTGTTGTTCCCGGCGGACCAATGTTAAACGGGAAATTCAGGGGTCAGGATATTGGTTCCGGTACTTTTACATGGCAACTTTCGGAAGGATTAAAAGCCGGCACGCTCACCCGCGCCGATCTGGTGGAAGCCGAATCGTGTATGTCTCGCAGTGCAGGGCATTGTATGACGATGGGAACTGCCTCGACAATGGCAACCATGGTTGAAGCGCTAGGACTGACACTTCCAGGGGCCTCTGCAATACCGGCTGTTGACGCACGGAAAAAAGTGATGGCTCATCTTTCTGGTAACAGGATTGTGGAAATGGTAAAAGAAGGTTTGAAAATGTCGGATATCATTACACGCGAAGCTTTCGAAAATGCCCTTAAAATAAATTCTGCGGTGGGTGGTTCAACCAATCTGATTATTCATTTAACTGCACTTGCCGGCAGAATCGGCGTTAAACTTGATTTGGATGATTTTGATAAACTGGGAAGCAACATGCCACTGCTGCTCAATTTAATGCCTTCGGGGAAATACCTCATGGAAGATTATTTTTACGCAGGAGGATTACAGGTAATTATCAATGAGTTGAAAGATCAGTTGCATAAAAACACCATTTCGGTTAACGGGAAAAGTATTGTCGAAAATAGTTTAAATACACCTTGTTACAACCGCGATGTAATTGCTGCCCCCGATAAACCTTTCAAAATAAATGCCGGAATTGCAGTATTAAAAGGGAATTTATGCGAAAACGGCGCAGTGATAAAACCTTCGGCAACTTCCGGGGAATTATTGTACCACCGGGGACGGGCAGTTGTTTTCGAATCAATTGAAGATTATCATAACAGGGTGGATGATCCGGACCTGGATATTGATGAATCCTGCGTGATGGTGCTGAAAGGAGTTGGCCCGGTGGGTTATCCGGGGATGCCTGAAGTCGGGAATATGGAACTTCCGCAAAAACTTGTAAAAAAAGGAATTACCGACATGGTCAGGATTTCGGACGGAAGAATGAGCGGTACAGCGTATGGTACAGTTGTACTGCATGTTTCGCCCGAATCATCGGTTGGTGGAACATTGGCGCTGGTGCAAAACGGCGATATGATTGAACTTGATGTGAAGAACCGTAAACTTACGCTTGAAGTTTCGGACGAAGAACTGTCAAAACGACGTGAAAAATGGATTCCTCCAAAACCTGTTGCAGAAAGAGGATATGTGAAAATGTTCATCGAGCATGTGGAACAGGCAGATAAAGGTTGCGATTTCGATTTTCTGATTGGTGGTTCGGGTTCTGAAGTTTCGCGCGATTTACATTAACCAGAACCTGCGTAATATGGTTACCGTCCTGATTTTCCTGATTTGTATCGTTTTTATTGTAGTTACCAGCACAAGATTCAAAGTACATCCTTTTCTTTCGCTGCTGGCAGCGGCGTTCCTGTTTGGATTATTTACCGGCATGCCGCCTGACAAAATCATTGAATCTGTAAATACCGGATTTGGAGGAACAATCGGGAATATCGGAATTATAATTGTTGCCGGAATCATTATCGGAGCTTTTCTTGAAAATTCGGGAGGTGCGCAGGCGCTGGCCAATTTTGTTTTGAGACTTGTGGGCAAAAAACGTGTCCACACTGCCATGGGAATCATTGGCTACATCGTTTCAATTCCGGTTTTTGCCGACAGTGGTTTTGTGATTCTTTCGTCGCTGAACAGGGCTCTGACAAAAAAGGCTAAACTTTCGCTGGCGGGAACTGCTGTTGCACTTTCGCTTGGATTAACCGCCACTCATACCATGGTTCCTCCAACTCCCGGACCGATTGCGGCTGCCGGAATTATTCAGGCCGATCTGGGCCTGGTTATTTTAATCGGCATGATTACCAGCGCCTTCGGATTAATTGTTTCCATCTTTTTTTCAAAATATGCCGGCAAAAAGGTGTTTGTCAATCCTTTTTCTGAAAACGAATCTGTTGAAACTGAAAACACAACCGGATACCATCCATCGGTTGTAAAATCGTTATTGCCGATACTTGTTCCGATAATTCTGATCGTTTTGCGGTCGGTGGCAGAGTTCCCAACCCATCCTTTTGGAGAGGGGCAGATTAAATCGCTACTGGGTTTTGTTGGTCATCCTGTGCCGGCTTTGTTTATCGGGGTGATTATTTCGTTTCTGTTGCCCGAAAAGTTCAGCAAAGAAATGCTCAGTACATCAGGCTGGGTTGGCGATGCATTGAAAAGTGCAGCAATTATTATTTTGATTACCGGGGCAGGCGGAGCATTTGGCAAAGTGCTTCAAAACTCTGAAATGGCATCTCTTCTGGGTGATAATTTAAAGGGAATCGGGGTTGGATTGTGGCTTCCGTTTTTTATCGCAGCAGCAATAAAAACTGCGCAAGGCTCATCGACCGTGGCAATTATAACTGCGGCTTCCATTACAGCTCCGCTGCTGGATTCCCTTGGATTTGGATCCGAATTTGCCAGGGCAATGGCAGTAGTTGCCATCGGCGCCGGATCGACAGTGGTTTCGCATGCCAACGACAGTTTTTTCTGGGTGGTCACACAAATGAGCGGAATGAACATCAACCAGGGATATCGCACTCACAGCCTGGGAACGATAATTCTCGGATTTTCATCAATGATTTTTCTTTCGGTTTTAAATCTGTTTTTTTAGTTTACCGCAAATTCAGTTCATAAAGTTTTATTTGTTCTAAAACTTAATCTGTGTGGGTATTATAAGTTCAGGTTAAACAAAACTTATAGATTTTGGCCTTTAAATTAAGCCCTGTCTGCGGCAGGCAGGTAATAAGGTTCAGTTTTTTCCTGATTATTGCTACTAAGGTTTGCATCAGGAAATAAGGTTTCAGATTGTTTAATCGAATAATTTTCAATTAAAACAAACATTATTCTGGCTATTAAACCTTAGTAGAAAATATTGAACCACACAAACCAAAACCTTATTCATCTTTTATGAAATCCAAAAAATTTTACCCATACAAATCGTTATAGAATCGTTTTATTTCACCGGATTTTCAGGATTTGATAGGACAATCGAAATAGTCTTCTGGAGGATTACGGTGTTTGATATCGTGATCTTTTCCCTGTTTTCGGTTTTAATATGAATGAAGAAGAAGGTGATGTCATTTACAATTCCTTCAATAACAAAGTCTTTTTCGATGATTTTAATGTGATCGCCGATTTTAAGCGGATGGTTGAAAAACAGGATCAATCCGGCTGTTATATTCGAAAGCAGCGACCACTGTGCAACAAAGGCAATTCCGAGCACTGCAATTACCGACGAAATAAAAACAACAATATCGGTTTGCCTGACTCCCCAGATTGCCGAAATAAAAATTACGGCGATGATGGTGAGCAGTAAGTTTATCATTCTTAATGTCAGCTTCCGGCGTTGCAAAGTAAAATTAAATTTCTTCAGCATATTGTTTATTCCCCTGCGCTTGGCAATATGCATAACTGCAAAAACAATAAGAACAATTGCAGTTTCCGTTATTTTAAGAATATATGTTTCCATGTTTCAAATCCTTTTTGTCACTTTAAAACCTAAAAAAAATTACCGGTTTTTATCCCACTCCGGGTAAACTGATTCCTTTGATTTTTCTGTATAAATCGAGGGCAAAAACATCGGTCATTCCCGATACAAAATCGACAACCGACTGTATTTTTGAATATGCCGAATCACTTTCGGTTTTATATTGATCTGGCAAAAGAAAAAGTAGCTTTCTGCTGTACAAATCCGCCGGATTCATCACTGCTCCGACAAATTCATCGAGCAATGTGCCGATGATTCTGTAACCTGCAATCTCAATCTCAACCACAGAGCGATATTCGTAAATTCTCGAAAACGAAACTTTCTTCACCTCTTTCATTGCTGCAGCCTGGGTGTCAGGCAATAAATCCATCAGACTTTTGTTTAAAGTTCCAGCTTCAATCTCGGCCTCGTGTTTTGAATATACATCCATCGCCGAATGAATCAGTTTTCCGATCACTCCGGCGCGCAAATAACCAATCTGTTCATTTTTATCGGTAACACGGTGAATGGTGTTTTCAATCCTTTTTAACTTTTCCGGTTCTGTTTCCCTGTCATAAAATGCTGTAAACAGACGGTACACTTCGTCGTAATTTAAAATTCCAAGTTTGAAGGCATCTTCCAGATCCATAATCTGGTAACAAATATCATCGGCTGCTTCGACTAAATAAACCAGCGGGTGCCTGCAAAACGCACCGGGTTTCGAAGGATTTTCAGCTATTCCAAGTTCCGCGGCAATTTTCAGGTAATCATTTTTTTCAGACTGGAAGAAACCAAATTTCGACTTAGTTGCAAGCACTGATTCATACGGGTATTTGACAATACCTGCAAGGGTTGAATAGGTAAGTGCAAAACCTCCCGGCCGCTTCCCGTTAAACTGGTTGGTAAGAATCCTGAAAGCGTTGGCATTTCCGTCGAAATGTGTAAAATCTTTCCACTCGCTTTCGGTTAAATCAGTTTTAAATTCTTTCCCGTTCCCATTGACAAAGAAATCGGAAATTGCAGCTTCTCCCGAATGCCCGAACGGAGGATTTCCCAAATCATGGGCAAGACAAGAGGTTGAAACTATTGTACCTGTTTCTCCGATCAGTTGATTTTCAGGATAATCTTTTATTAATCTTTCAGCAAGAATGTTACCTAACGAGCGCCCCACACTGGCCACTTCCAAACTGTGGGTGAGCCGGTTGTGCACAAAAATATGTTCAGGCAGCGGAAAGACCTGTGTTTTGTTCTGCATCCTTCTGAAAGGCGATGAAAAAATAATACGGTCATAATCGCGCTGAAACTGCGACCGGTCTTCAATTCTGTTTGTTTCAACCCAGTCTTCCATTCCGAGTCGCCTTGTTGAAAGTAATTTTCCCCAATCCATAATTAAAGTGTGTACGTAGAATATTTTCTTACTTGTTTGGCTAATTCGCGGGCTTTGTTGCCTGTAATTTCGTCGAGTTTCTGCCAGAATCCGGGGCCGTGGTTTTTAATTCTGGTATGCACAAGTTCGTGCAATAAAATATAGTCAATCAATACGTCGGGCAGTTTCATCATCTGCAGGTTCAGGCTGATATTGTTCCCCGGTGAACAGCTTCCCCAGTTTCGTTTGTTATTCCTGACAGAAATTTTATTGAACTGAAACCCGTGTATGCGGGCCAGTTCCATCAATCTGCCCGGCAGTAATTTTTTTGCTTCGTAACGGTAGATTCCGGTAATTACATTCTCCATGTATTTTGTTGATTCAGAGGAATTAAAATCAGAAATCGTTATCTCAATTTCATTGTAATTAACCGTTGTTTTATTTTTGAGTCCTTTAACGAAAACGACATTGTGCATTTTCGTTTGCAAACGCATCCCTTCTGTAATATCGCTTTTTTTTGTTTCAAATTTCTGTTGCTGCCGGGTAATCCAATCAATGTTCCTCATCACAAAATTTGCAACTTCCGTCGAAGATGCATAAAACGGAAAAGAAACCCTGACGGTACGATCGGGTTTTACGCTGATCTTAATATTTTTTGACCGGCGGTTTTTAAAAAAAGTAACCGATCCGATCTGATTAAATTGAACCACTTTGGCAGTCATACGTTTATAAATAAAAAATCAAATATACCAATTATGGGAAATAACAAAACAATGGAGGTTTTTGTAAACCTCACCAAAAGCGATACAGTGGTTGCCATCGAAGAAAAAGTACTCCCGGGAAGCCTTGTTTTCGATTCGCTTAATCCGTTTCCGGGTTACTACCACGAAACTCCGACAAGTTCAAAACCCATTTACATTTACATTGTTTTAGAGCGGCAATATCCGCTCGAAGAAATTATCAGGGCCACGCAAAACATTGAAAAAGAGTACAGTTGGAATTTCGACGCAGGAAAAGGTTACATGACCATCGGTTCAGAACATTTAAACGTCATCCGTCTTCGTCATTTGCCAGAACTCGAAATGGTTGCAAAAATACAGGAAGCTTATCTTAAACAGGGAATCAATTTTTTAATGAATAAAAACCTGAAAGGTAAACTTGAAGCCAACGTAAAAATTGTAAAATTCCTGAATCTTGAAAAGATTGGCGATGGTGTTTATGTAAATGCCGATGACAGGACATTTGGATATATTGAAATTCCAAAATATCTTAATCGTGAGACATTTAACAAAGTTTCGATGGATGTAAAATACAACTGGGAAGGACATGAATTCGACGCTGCCAGCGCTTCATTTTACAACGAGGGAAAACTTTACGAAACAGTCAGGATCCGCTCAGATCAAATGGATGCTGAATATCTTTTAAAAATTAAAAAGCTTTTTGAAGATAAAATTCGATAAAATTCGAATAATATTTCTTTAATAAAAGTATCGGGGCTTTTATTACCTTTGTAGTTTTAATTTTGGGTGCATTCTTACGAATCAACCTGTATTTTAAAACCAACTAATTCTATGGAAACCAGGAAAAGATTATCCATTGCATTTGTAATTTTAATATCGGTTATTGCAGTCGGTGCAGTATTTTATTTTACTGTCATCCATGTCCGGAATAAAATAAAATCGGGGAATTTCGAAACAGTCGTTGTTGACAGAGGCGATGTAATATCAACTACAGAGGCAACCGGTGTTATTGAATCGGAGAATGAAGTGATTTTACTGAGTCCGGCGGCCAGCATTATTAAAAGTATTTTAAAAGAGCCTGGTAACAGGGTTGAAGCCGGAGAGATCATTCTGCAGTTGCAAACTCAACCCGTTTTAGACGACATAGAAAGGTTAAAAGATCAGCTTGAAGTAAAAAGGAATAATCTGGAAAAGAACCAGTTAAATGCACAAAGCACAAAGCTCGATCTGGATTACAACGAAGAAGTAAAAAGATTAAAGGTTGTTTCGTTAAAGGCTCAGTTGTCTGATCAGGAAAAACTCCTCGAAGTCGGAGGGATTTCTCCGGCAAGAATTGAAGAAACAAAACAGGAAATAACCCTTGCCGAAAAAGACCTGGCCATGCTGATTGAAAAAAACTCCATCAGGTTGAAACAATTAAAAGCAGAAGACAGAGGATTAATTCTGCAGATCAACATGGACGAAAAAGCATTGGAAGAAAAAATGGAGTTGCTTTCGAAAATGAATGTCAGGGCGTCGTCGGCAGGAATTATTCTGAATATTTCGGGAAGTGTCGGGGAAAAAGTTCCGGCAGATAAAGCATTGGTTACATTGTCGGATTTAAGTTCGTTCAAACTGACGGGATCGATTAACGAACAATTTGCGACCCAGCTTAAAACGGGCTCACTGGTTTATGTTTCGGTGGAAGATGAAAAGCTCGAAGGGACAATCGGAAACATTACGCCAATGGTCGAAAATAATAAAGTGCAGTTTAATGTACACCTGAAAGAAAACAGCAATCCAAAGCTGATTGCCAATCAAAATGTTCAGATTCAGATTATTAATAATAAAAAAGAAAATACCCTAAGAATTAAAAAACTTCCTGAATTTGAAACTGGAAGAACACACAAGGTTTTTGTAATAGAGGGAGAAAAAGCAATTAAAAAGGAAGTTGTTTTTGGAATTATTGGTGACGAATATTGCGAAATATTATCAGGCCTTAAAGAAGGAGACAAGGTAATTTCAGATAAAACCAGTTCGATAAATCACCTTGATGAAATTGATATTAAAAAATAAGCTTTTATGAGACGTTTTGCTTTTATTGCTATTTGCCTGGTTTACCTGGCAAATTCACTTTCAGCACAAACAGGCACAGATACAATTAAATATGTTTTGACCCTTGAAGATGTAATTGATATGGCAATTACTCAATCGTCGGCAGTTAAATATGTTCAAAATACTAATGTGAATTACTACTGGCGTTACCGGAATTACAAAACACAATTCAGGCCACAACTGGTTTTGAACAGCGATTTACCCAATTACAATCATTCCACCGAACCGATCACCCAGCCCGACGGAAGTATCGAATTCAAGCAGGTTTCGAACCTGGCTGCTTCGGCAAATCTTTCGCTGAACCAATCAATACCGATCCTTGGAACCTATGTTTATGCAAGCACTTCAGCTTACGGAATCAGAAACCTTAACCAGGGAACAACAAGTTTTTCGGGAGCGCCGTTTGTAATCGGCTTCACCCAGCCATTGTTCGGATACAACTGGATGAAATGGTATAAAAAAACCGAACCGATGGTTTACGATGAAGCCCAGAAAAGGTTTGTTGAAGACATTGAACAGATTTCGCTGAATGCAACATACCGTTACTTCAATTATCTTTCGGTTCAAACCAATTTCAATCTGGCTGAAAACAATCTTAAAAACAGCCAGGATAATTTAAAGATTTCGCAAACCAAAAGAGAGTTGGGACAAATCTCGGAAAATGATTATTCACGTATCGAACTTTCGGTTTTAAATGCTCAAAAATCATTGAACCAGGCCAGTATGGAATTAAAAAATGCCGATTTTGAGTTGCGTTCATATATTGGTTTAAAGGAAGATCGAAAGCTGGAACTGGTAATTCCGCTCGACATGAAACTTTTTGATATCGACCCGGAACTGGCACTGGAAAAAGCGAAAGAAAACCGCAAAGAAACAACATTTTACCAGAGACGTTTAATAAATGCCGATCGCGATCTGGCCCAGGCCAAAAGCACAACCGGTGTAAGCGCAACTTTGAGGGGAAGTTTTGGACTTTCGAACAGTGCCGATGATTTTGTGGGTGTGTACGACCATCCGCAAAAAGACCGTACACTTCGTGTTTCATTAAGTTTACCAATCCTCGACTGGGGGAAATCGGCTTCTACAGTAAAACTTGCAGAATCAGCGAGAGACCTGACAATTTTCGATGTAAATAAAGAAATCAAAGAATTCAATCGCGAGATTGTTGTTCAGGTCGAACAGTTTGGTCTTTTGAAAGACCAGTTAAAGACTGCAAGTGAAGCTGATAAAGTTGCGGGGAACGGGTATTTAATTGCCCTGAGAAAATTCCAGAATGGCGAACTCAGCATTACCGACCTGAATATTGCGCTTCAGGAAAGGGATAAAGCAAAGCGTGATTATATTTATTCCATTCGTTCGTATTGGGTAGCCTATTACCAGTTACGCATTTTCACCCTTTTCGATTTTGAAAGAAACAGCAATATTACATACGGAAACCCGATGTTATAA
Source organism: Draconibacterium sp. (assembly GCA_037442685.1). Lineage (GTDB taxonomy): Bacteria > Bacteroidota > Bacteroidia > Bacteroidales > Prolixibacteraceae > Draconibacterium. Next base: position 30,090 of record JBBIPU010000029.1, read on the forward strand.
TTGCTAAGAATAGTACAATACAAAATAAAAAAGCCCGGATTTCACGGGCTTTTCAATTATTAACATTTTCTGTTATTTCACTTCTCCATTGGCAATCAGCCATTCAGCGATCTGAACTGCATTCAGTGCAGCGCCTTTTTTGATCTGGTCGCCAACGCACCAGAAAGTTATTCCGTTCGGATCGGTAATATCTTTTCTGATCCTGCCAACATAAACATCATCTTTACCCGAAACAAACAATGGCATCGGATATTGTTTTTCTGCAGGATTATCGATTACTGTCAAACCTTCTGCTTTTGCAAATGCATCTTTTACCTGCTCAACCGAAAGGGGCTTTTCAGTTTCAACCCAGATGGCTTCAGAGTGTGCACGTGCAACCGGAATACGCACACAAGTGGCGCTAACCTCGGCATCGGTGTGCATGATCTTTTTGGTTTCCCAGTTCATTTTCATCTCTTCTTTGGTGTAATCGTTATCGAGGAATACATCGATATGAGGAATAATATTCATTGCCAGCTGGTATGGAAACTTTTGAACTGTTGGTTGTTTGCCATCTGCAATTTCTTTTACCTGGTTTTCGAGTTCGGCAATTCCCTGTGCACCTGCGCCGCTTGCAGCCTGGTAGGTTGCCACCCTCACCCTTTTTATTTTCGATAATTCGTTGATTGGTTTTAATGCAACCACCATTTGAATGGTTGAGCAATTAGGGTTTGCAATAATATTCCTCGGCCGGTTTCTCGAATCTTCAGGATTCACTTCGGGAACCACGAGCGGAATGTCGTTTTCGTACCTGAAAGCGCTTGAATTGTCGATCATAATTGCACCATATTTTGTAATAGTCGATGCAAATTCTTTAGAAATCCCGGCTCCGGCCGAAGTCAAAGCAATATCAATATCTTTAAAATCTTCGCCGTGTTTTAATTCCTTAACAACAAGTTTTTTCCCTTTAAAATCATATTCTTTACCGGCGCTTCTGGCCGAACCAAACAACACTAACTCGTCTGTCGGAAAATTCCGTTCCGCAAGCACTTTCAGGAATTCCTGTCCCACTGCGCCACTTGCACCAACAACTGCAACTTTCATTTGATCAAATCTTTTAAAAAATTATGTAATAGCTATCTTTAACATCGCCAAAGTTAGTATTTTGCTTTCAATTGTAAATTTGATGATTAGCAATATTCTGAAAATCTTAATATTCTTTTGTCTTTTTTTCGGAAGGACAATTAACGCGCAGGAAATATGGCGCGAAAGTTTCTCAATTGCTGAAAAAGGAGTGTGGGGAAATACTGATTCAACAGGAATTCTTACTGATTTTGAAGGAATAACAACCTGGTCACTCGAATATTCAGATATTAATCTTACTGGTTCTGGCGATTATGCCAAAACGGTTTCCACTTCAGGCGGAAGATTTGAATGCGTTGATATTAACGGCGAAGTGATCTGGTACTCAGAAGGAATTGATATCTCAAAATATAAAAATATTCGGATTCAAATGATTTCACAGGAAACCGGAAACGGCGCAAACGAAACGACCAAGTACCTGAAAGCCTTTTACAAGCTGAACGGCGGACCTGAAATTCTGGTTGAAAACAATGGGGAAAGCTTTGGTAACTGGGGACTTGACACCGTTTGGCAGTCGGGATTGAACGGTGAAAAACTGCAGGTTGCTGTGAAGATGTGCAATTTCTATGCATCCGACAAAGTTATCCTTGACGAAGTGGTGATCACCGGGGAAGAAAAAAATCCGCTGGTTATTGAACACGGCGATATTCTGATCAGCGAGGTTCTTTTTAATCCGGTTGCTGGTGGCAGCGATTTTGTGGAGATTTACAATAATTCAGCAAAAGAAATTCCGGTCAACAGGTTGTATCTTGCCTCGCGCGACGGCAATCTTGAACTCACGCAGGTTTATCCTCTTTCAACTTCGAAAAGAATTTTAAATCCGGGTGAATATCTTGCTCTCACTAAAGATACAAATGCAGTTTTTCCCTGGTTCGATATCAAATGCAGGGAATGTTTTCTGCAAATGGAGAAGTTCCCGTCATTCAACAACGACTTTGATTACGTGGTTCTGCTCGATGAAAAAATGCAGGTGATCGACGAGCTTTTTTATACCGAAAAGATGCACCACATGCTGCTTACCGAGGGGAAAGGAATATCGCTTGAGCGCTTTTCCTTCGGCATTGATACAAACGATATAAAAAACTGGCATTCAGCTTCAACTGGTTCGGGTTACGGAACTCCGGGTTACATTAATTCGCAGGTTGAAACTGAAAATACTGGTTCACCAAAAATTACTTTCAGTCCCGAAGCATTTTCACCAAATTTTGATGGTTACAACGACGAATACCAGATTCAATATGAACTGGATAAACCCGGTTATGTTGCCAACATTTCGGTATTCGATTCTTCGGGCAGATTTATTTTCAAACTCGCTAACAACGAAATCCTCGGAACCAGCGGCACATTTATCTGGAATGGCGAAGACCCGACCGGCCAGCGTCTGAAACTGGGTGTTTATGTTATTCTGGTTGAGATTTTTAACGTTTCGGGAGAAACATATCGTTTTAAAGATGGCGTGGTATTAACCGATGTTTTGGAATAA
>JBBIPU010000030.1:0-31650 GCA_037442685.1 Draconibacterium sp.
GCAATAAAAATATCACCGGTTAATGATTTTCAACCGGTGATATTTTTTTGTATAAAACGATAGTGGTAAAGATCAGATTTTATCGATAAGATTCTTTTTTGCAGCCGCAAATTCAATCAGTTCAACTATTTCATCATCACTGAATGCAGCCCGGTTCAGGGTAATATCAAACATTTCGGTTTGAATATCTTTTTTCATTATTGCCTGTCTGAATGCCTGTCTCTCTTTTTCAACTTTATTGATAAAATGATGAGCATCCTGGTGGCTAAGATGGTTGTTGTGCATTATTGTATTGATTCTGTACTCAAGAGGTGCAATTAACCTGAAATGAAGCGCATTTTTGATGTTTTGTGCAATGATATGACCAGCACGTCCGACAATTATACAATGCCCGTCGGTAGCTATCTGAAGAATTACCCTTTTCATGGTGTTTCCGATCGTAAGATCACTTTTATAATGTTTATCATAAAAGGCTTTTATCATTTCCTCGAACGTAAATTTTTCCGACTGCTGCATGGTTTTTCTTATCTGTTCAGGATCCATTTTCAGTTCTGTGGCGCTTTGCTCAAACACTTCCTTACTAATAACCTTCCATTTGAATTCAGGATTTTTTGCATTGAGCCGGGCTGCTATCATATTGGCAAGTTTAACACCGTTACAGCCAACTTCTCTCGAAAAGGTTATTACCGGGCCGGCAACCGGTGCAACACTCTTTTTAACCACTTCGGTCTCTGTTATCCTTTTACTCAAATATGAAAGTAATAAGTTACCCATGATCCTGTTTTTTTAGTTTTTACGATAATAATTATATTCTGGTTTTATATTACGAAACATAATTATGTTTTTTTGGAACATAATGCTTTTAACCTCAGTAAAACAATTACAGATTAATAATATATTAGTGGTTTAATGATATCTAAAATATTTAAAAAAACACATCATGTTCGATAAAAATACATATTTAAATAGACGCAAGGCATTAAAAAACAAAGGATTGAATGGAATCGGGCTGTTTTTGGGGAATGTTGATTCACCAATGAATTACCTTGACAATACATTTCATTTCAGGCAGGACAGTTCTTTTTTATATTTTTTCGGTCTCGATTTTCAACGATTGGCCGGAGTAATTGATTTTGACAACGGGGATGATTATATTTTCGGCGATGATGTTGATATTGCAGACATTATTTGGATGGGGCCTCAGGTACCGCTCAAAGAAAATGCCGCAAAAGCCGGAATTGAAAACTGCGCCGGATATCCGAAACTGTTTGACTTTATTACAGATGCGGTAAAAAAAGGAAGAAAAATACATTATCTGCCTCCTTACCGCGGTGAAAATAAGATTCTGCTTGAAAAGTTACTGGGAATTTCAGTTCTGAAAATCAATGAACATGCTTCCCTGCACCTGATAAAAGCAGTCATCGATCTGCGTTCAATAAAGGAACCTGCTGAAATATTTGAAATTGAGAAAGCCTGTGCCACCGGATACCAGATGCATGTAACGGCAATGAGAATGGCCAAACCCGGAACATGGGAACAAAAAATTGCGGGAACAATCGAAGGCATTGCGTTTGCCGGCGGGGGAATGACTTCATTCCCGATTATTCTGTCGCAAAATGGCGAAACTTTACACAATCACGACCATTCAAAAATACTGAAAGAAGGAAACCTGATGTTGACTGACGCAGGTGCCGAATCGTCGCTTCATTATGCTTCCGACTTTACAAGAACTGTTCCGGTTGGCGGTAAATTCTCAACCAGACAACGCGAGATTTATGAAATTGTTTTTGCTGCCAACAACACTGCAACTTCGCTGATAAAACCAGGTGTCACATATTTATCCGTACATCTGGCTGTTGCTGAAGTTATTGCTTCGGGTTTAAAGGAAATCGGACTGATGAAAGGAGATATAAAGGAAGCGGTTAAAAACGGCGCACATGCCATGTTCTTCCCTCACGGTTTAGGACACATGATGGGTTTGGATGTTCACGACATGGAAGACCTCGGCCAGATTTACGTTGGATACGACGACGAAACACGTCCTGTCGATCAGTTTGGCACTGCTTATCTCAGGCTTGGCAAAAAACTTCAGTCAGGATTTGTAATTACAAACGAGCCGGGAATTTATTTTATTCCGGCACTGATTGACAAATGGAAACACGAAAAGATAAATACAGACTTCATCAATTTCAAAAAAGTGGAAGAATACCGCAATTTCGGTGGTATCAGGCTTGAAGACGATATTCTTGTCACCGGTACCGGCAGTAAAATTATAGGTGAAAGGTTGCCAATTAATCCAGATGAAGTTGAAGAAATTGTCAAAGGATAGGAGGGGAGTTGTACTCCCTTTCTTTTTTTATTATCCGGTTATAAAAATAGTCAAGCTCAGAATATATCTCATCCCGAATTTCCGAACATTTTTCCTTTAGTTCTTTTCTGTCTTTAAAATGTTTGTAAGGATTCTGGAACCCAAGGTGCATTTTCCGTTTATATTTTATCCCATCCGGAATTTTGAGATTTTCGTTCGTACCATCCCCGACAGTAATCAAAAAATCGAAATCAATATGAGTGAATTTCGAATAATGCTGCGGCACTGAAGGCAACAGTTTTATACCGATCTCGCCCAAAACTTCAATAGCAACCGGGCTGATATGATCGACAGGATAAATTCCTGCCGAATAAATTTCCAGGTTTTTATCAAAACTTCTTAAAATAGCCTCTGCCATCTGGCTCCGGCAAGAATTCTGATTGCTTAAAAAGAAAATCTTTATCCCATCTATCTGAAAATTACTTTAAATTATAAACCTGACAACTGATTATTTGGTGCCTCAATTTAAATAAATCGGTTATTCCGAAACATAACAAATGTTATTATTTGCTTTGTAAATGAATAAGTTAATAATGTTTTTCAACATCATTTTTCAGTCTGGACAATGACTTTTGGTTCTAAACGTATAGTTTGGGTATTATAGTTCAGTTTAAAAAAAACTCATAGATTTTGGAATTTAAATTAAGCAACCCCTGCGGCAGGCTGGTAATAAGGTTCAGTTTTTTTGCCGATTATTGCTACTTAGGTTTGCTTCAGGAAATAAGGTTTCAGATTGTTCTAAGCGAATAATTTATTGATTAATAATAATTTAATTATAATAAACCTTATTCTGGCTTTTAAACCTTAGCAGAAAATATTAAATCCTTCAAACCAAAACCTTATTCATTTTTTCCTGAATCCAAAAAAATTTCACCATACAAATCGTTATAGAACCTGAAAAATATGATCGTCAAATTGAAAAACCAAAGCAGAAAAGTGTAAAAAAGGCATTCTCCCGAGGAACATAATTACACCGGACATTTTATTTTATACGAAAAACTTTGACTATTAGGGCGTAATGTATATTTTCGTAGCGGAAAATTTTTTACGCACACCATAAGTTATGGTATTAAAATTAAATGTAAATGGAATCTAAAGAACTAATCAACTCGAATGAGTTAGAAAAGACCGAAAAATCTGAATTGGAGAAATCAACTCAAATTACTGATATTGAGGAACAAAAATCAGAAGATTCGGCTTCTGAAGTTGCTGTTGAAAAAGACGAATCAACCGGTGAAATAACCGAAGAACCAGTTTCTGAAAAAAAGAAACCTGCAAAGGAAAAAGCAAAAAAACAACCTGCAAAAACTAAAAAGGCTGCTGTGCCTGAAACTGATGAAAAAGCAGGTCAGGCTGAAGAAATGGTTGATGAGTTAAAACCTGCTGAAATTGCTGAAGAACCGGTAACTGAAACTGTTGTTGAAGCACCGGCAACTGATACAGTTGTTGAAAAACCATCTGAAATTGAATCAGAAGAAGTTCCTGTATCAGTAACATCCGAAACAGTGGAAGATTCGGAATCGGCTGAAAAACCAAAAAGCCAGCCAGGTAAAAAATCAAAAAAAGTAACCCTGGTAAAAATCGAAGAAGTTGTAAATGGCGACTATCAGCATTTTGATGAAGAAGATCATGCTGAATCAGAAAAAGAAAAGATTGATTATTCAAAATATACTCAGGTTGAGCTTGTTAATGCACTGCGCGATCTGATAGATAGCAATGATGAAGTAGATATTAAAGATGATATCGATACAATTAAATCGGTATTTTACAGACAACATAACGAAAACCTGGAAAAAGCCCGTGCAGAATTTATTGAAGCCGGAGGAAAGGAAGAAGAATTTATTCCCGAAGATGATCCTTATGAAAATGACATCAGGGAACAACTCAAAAGATTTGGTCAGCTTAAAAAAGAGCACAATAAACAACTTGATCTTGAAAAAGAGGAAAACCTGAAAAAGAAGTTTGAAATCATTGAAAAAATAAAATCCCTCATCAATAACGAAGAATCGATAAATAAAACCTTCAACGAATTCAGGGAATTACAGCGCGAATGGCGCGAAACTGGTCCGGTTCCGCAATCGAAGATGAAAAATTTGTGGGACACCTATCATTTTCATGTCGAGAACTTTTACGATTATATCAAGATTAACCGCGAATTGCGCGATCTCGATCTGAAAAAAAACCTCGAATTGAAGATAAAACTCTGCGAAAACGCTGAAGAATTATTGGTTGAACCTTCAATTATAAAAGCTTTTAATAATCTTCAGAAATACCATGAGCAGTGGCGCGAAATTGGTCCTGTACCCCGCGAAAATAAAGAGGATGTCTGGGAACGATTCAAACAGATTACTGGGTTAATCAATAAAAAGCACCAGGACTTTTTTGAATCGAAAAAATCGGAACAAAAGAAAAATCTTGATGCCAAATTAGCCCTTTGCGAAAAAGTTGAAGAAATCTGCAATTCAGAAATTGCGAGCTACAGAGATTGGGATGCAAATTCGAAGGAACTGGTTGAACTTCAGAAAATCTGGAGAACAATCGGATTTGCACCCAAAAAGGAGAACAACAAAATTTACAACCGTTTCAGAACTGCATGCGATAACTTTTTTAATAAAAAACGTGATTTTTATTCTAAAAACAAGGAATCGCAACAAAATAACCTGCAGCAAAAGATCGATTTGTGTGTTCAGGCTGAAGCTTTAAGAGATAATACCGACTGGAAAAAAGCCACATTGGATTTTATTAACATACAGAAAAAATGGAAAGAAATTGGCCCTGTTCCACGCAAACAATCCGATATGGTTTGGAAACGTTTCAGGGCTGCCTGCGATTTCTTTTTCGAAAAGAAATCGGAACATTTTTCTGATGTTGACACTGAACAGATTGATAATCTCAAACTTAAAGAAGACATCATTGCCGAAGTTGTGAATTTTAAACCAAGTACCGATGTTAATGAAAATCTCAGATTATTAAAGGATATTCAACGCAGGTGGACAGAAATCGGCCATGTTCCGTTTAAAAAGAAAGATGCCATTCAGAATAAATTCAGGGAAGAAATCGGAAAACTTTTCGATCAGTTGAGTATCAATGAAGACAAACGGAATCTGCTCAAATTCAAGACCAAAATGTCAACTTATTCCGAATCTAGCCGCGGACAGAGCAAAATGCGGATGGAACGCGAAAAGTACATGAACAAACTGAAACAGCTTGAAAACGATTTGGTATTGCTCGACAACAACATCGGATTTTTCACCAAATCGAAAAATGCCGAAGCATTGATTGAAGATGTGAAAAAGAAAATAGAAGATACCCGCCAGAAAATTGAAACTTTAAAAGAAAAGATCAGGGTCATCGACGAAATGGAAGATTAATGCTTTTAAGACAGATATGATTAAAGAGACATTCAGATGCTGAGTGTCTCTTTTTTTATGTATTGAACTCAAAACTGTGCCATGCCTCGAACTGCCATATTTCAAGCACCTGAGAAATCTGTAATTCGTAAGGAGTGTAATTTCTGTTGGAAGAAACAAGTAAAAGTGCTCCCTCTTTTAACCTGTTGTAAACCAGTTTAAAAACTATGCCTTCGTTTTTAGTGACAATAATACATGCTTTTCCATCTTTTACCGACTCCCAGTTTTCAACAAAAGAACAGGTCACCCACGAATTTTCGGGAATTGGCAACATCGAATCGCCTTTAATCTGAAATGTGCGGTAAGTCTTATTTTCGGGTAAAAACGGAAGCCTGAATTTTGGCAGGGAAGCAATAAAATCAAGATCGCCGTAACTGTTGGCATATCCGGCGTGTGCTTTTACCGGCACCATTTCGATGTTTTCTTTTCCTTTGCTGTCAACCGTAATCGTAAGCAGCCGCAATTTATTCCCGGTAACATCAATATCAAAACCTTTTTCAATTTGCGAAAGCTGAAACCCTGAAAGCACACTGAGATTGTATTTTATCAATGCATCGAGCGAAACATTGAAATATTCCGAGATTTTAATCAGCATTCTGAACGGAGGCTGTACATTTTTTTCGTAACCTGAAAGTGTTGTCCGGGTAAGACCAAGTTCAGAAGCCAGGTCGGCTTGTGATTTTTTCCTCCTTGTTCTTAAAAATCTGAGATTTTCTGCAAAGTACATATTCAGCTCTTTAAATAAAACTTTTGCCTTTTCAGAACAAAATTAAAAAATTTTGACTATATTATTGACATATTTCTGACGATATTATTGTCAATTTATGAACAGGCATATTGTACATCTCGATCTCGACACATTCTTCGTTTCGTGCGAAAGACTGTTAGACAGGAGGTTAAAACAACTTCCCGTGTTAATTGGCGGCACCGGCGACAGGGGAGTGGTGGCATCATGCAGCTACGAGACAAGACAGTACGGAGTTCATTCGGGAATGCCAATGAAAATGGCAAGGATTTTATGCCCCGATGCTGTTGTAATCCGCGGAAACAGCGGTGTTTATTCGAAATTCTCAGACATGGTAACCGATATTATCAAAGAGAAATCGCCACTTTTTGAAAAATCGTCAATCGATGAATTTTATATCGATGTTACCGGGATGGATAAGTTTTACGGTTGCTACGACTGGGCAAAAGAACTGCGCTCGAAAATTATCAAAGAAACAATGTTGCCTATTTCGTTCGGGCTTTCTGTAAATAAAACTGTTTCGAAAGTTGGCACTACTGAGGCAAAACCAAACAATTTCATTAAAATACCTGACGGAGAGGAAAAAAGCTTTCTGGCGCCTCTTTCGGTAAAAAAAATTCCGATGGTGGGAACCCAGACTTACCAGCTTTTACGCAGCATGGGAATCGAAAAGGTGAAAACCGTCCAGGAAATGCCTGTAGAACTGATGGAAAGCGTACTTGGAAAGAATGGCATTTCGCTTTGGAAAAAAGCGCAGGGAATTGACAATACTCCTGTAATTGCGTGGAGTGAACGTAAATCAATTTCGATGGAACGCACTTTTGAACAGGATTCGACAGATGTGGCAAAAATGAAAAGCATCCTGATTTCGATGGCCGAAAACCTTGCATTTCAGCTCAGAAACGGGAATAAACTGACTGCTTGTGTTACTATCAAAATCAGATATTCCGATTTTCAAACCTACAGTAAACAACGAATCATTCCATACACCTCGCTCGACAGCACTTTGATACAAACCACAGTCGATCTGTTTGAACAACTTTATCAGCGTAGGATTTTAATCAGGTTAATTGGAGTCAGATTCAGTAATTTAATCGGCGGAACTTACCAGATGCGTCTTTTCGAAGATTCGGAAAAGCTGATCAGACTCTACCAATCAATGGATTATGTAAGAAAACGGTTTGGCGACCAGGCAGTAAAACGTGCAGTTACATTAGGAGTTAAAAGTATTGGTGGAGGTCACAATCCATTCAATGGTCAGCCGCCTGTAATTCCGGCACACAGGAGGTTGTGAGTGAAATGGGTGAATGAGTAAATGGGTGAATGAGTGATTGAGTGATTGGGGAAGTGGGGAATAATTAAAATATATAAATTTACAAATGAGATAGTTACATAAATTTAAATTGTGATTTTACAAAGTTTCAATTCACTAATTTACAACTTTACATGCTGATTAATTGTCATTCGTGGTTTAGTTTAAAATATGGCACAATTCCGCCCGAAGATCTTCTGAAAGAGCTTTCATCAAAGAGATTTACAAATGTTGCGATTACCGATATCAACAATACTTCGGCCAGTATCGATTTTGTAAGACTGGCTGGACAATATAACATTAAACCGGTTTTGGGAATCGATTTCAGAAACGGGATTCAGCAAAAATACATTGGACTGGCAAAAAATAATGACGGCTTCAAAGCATTAAACGAACATCTGACAAAATATCAGCAGAACAAAATCAGATTTGAAGATTCGGCGCCACAGATTCCAGGTACAATTATTATTTATCCGTTCAAAAACTTAAAATTCAATCAGTTAAATAAAAATGAATTTGTCGGTATAAAATCATCAGAGTTGATTAAACTTCCTTTTTCAGAGTGGAAAAATCACCTGGATAAGCTGGTAATCCTTCAACCTGTTACTTTCCGAAATAAACGCGATTATAACATACACAGGCTGTTACGTGCCATCGACAACAATGTTTTGCTCAGCCGGCTCCCGATCTCGGAACAAACTTCAGCCGCAGAAATAATAATTTCGGCAACCGAACTGAAAGAAGTTTTTAAGGATTATCCTGAAATCATTAAAAATACGGTAAATATTCTGGCTGAATGTACGATTGAGTTTGAATTTGGCACAAACAAAAACAGGAAATGCTTTTTGAAATCGCATGAAGATGACATCAGTTTATTGAGAAAAGAGTGTTTGAAGGGACTGAAATACCGTTACGGAAAACCCGGAAAAGTAGTGATCGACCGGATGGAAAAAGAGCTTAAAATGATCGATGAAATGGGTTTCAGCTCGTATTTCCTGATCAACTGGGATATTGTGAATTACGCGCGCAGCAAGGGTTTTCCGTATGTTGGCAGGGGAAGTGGCGCAAACAGCATGGTTGCCTATCTTTTGCAAATTACAAATGTCGATCCGATTGAACTCGATCTTTATTTCGAACGGTTTATCAATCCGTTCCGCACCAATCCTCCTGATTTCGATATCGATTTTTCGTGGACTGACCGCGACGACATTACAAATTATATTTTCAGCAAATACGGCTGGGATAAAACGGCTTTACTCGGATCGTACATTACTTTCGATCATAAATCAGCGCTTCGTGAAATTGGAAAGGTTTTCGGATTGCCTGCCGATGAAATTACAAGGTTGCAGAAAAATCAGGTTGTACAAGAAAACGACCAGTATGGAAAATGTGCAATTCAGTACAGTAAACTGATTACAGGAATGCCAGGCCACCTGAGTATTCATGCCAGCGGAATACTTATTTCTGAAAAACCGATCAATTGTTATTCTGCAACTCATATTTTGCCAAAAGGATTTCCAACCACACATTTCGATATGCATGTGGCAGAAGATATCGGTTTGTACAAATTCGACATTTTGAGTCAGCGCGGATTGGGAAAAATAAAGGATGCCCTTGAAATCATTAAAATAAACCGGAACAAAAAAATCGATATCAACAACATTAACCTTTTTAAAGATGATCCGAAAGTAAAAGGACTGTTAAAAAACGGCAAGGCGATTGCCTGTTTTTATGTCGAATCGCCTGCTATGCGCATGCTGCTTACCAAATTAAAAGCCGAAGATTATAAAAGGCTGGTAGCAGCGAGTTCGATTATCAGGCCGGGAGTAGCAAAAAGCGGAATGATGCGCGAATATATTCTGCGTTTTCAGGATGAAAAACGGCGCGAAAAAGCCCGCGTTGAATTACCTGAATTGTATGAAATATTAGAGGAAACTTTTGGCGTGATGGTTTACCAGGAAGATGTGATTAAAGTGGCGCATTATTTTGCCGGACTTTCGCTGAGCGAAGCTGATGTTCTGCGGCGCGGAATGTCGTGGAAATTCAGGGAAAGAAATGATTTCCAGGTTATTCGTGAAAAATTTTTCAATAATTGCCGAATTAAAGGATATGCAGAAAATACAATTTCAGAGATTTGGACACAGATTGAAAGCTTTGCCAATTATGCTTTTTCAAAAGGCCACTCGGCAAGTTATGCTGTCGAAAGTTTCCAGGCGCTTTATTTAAAGGCTTATTATCCAAGGGAATACATGGTTGCCACTTTAAATAATGGCGGAGGTTTTTATTCTCCTGAACTCTATTTTCACGAAGCCAGAATGCATGGAGCTAAAATTGAACTTCCGTGTGTGAACAGAAGCCAGTGGCTGAACTCAATTCAGTCGGAAACTATTTACATCGGGTTTTACATTATTCATGAATTTGAACAGGCAGTTGCTGAAAATATTCTTATTGAGCGATCGGGAAATGGCAATTTCAGAAATTTAAACGATTTTATAAAAAGGATTCAGATTTCGCTTGAACAACTTATTATTTTAATCAGGGCAGGAGCATTCAGATTTACAGGTAAAAGTAAGAAGGAACTGCTTTGGGAAGCGCATTACCTGCTTGGACATTTAAAAAAAACAAATCCAAATGCAACTCTTTTCGAATCAAAAACACGTGAATTCAATCTTCCTGAATTATGGAAACATGAACTGGAAGACACTTTTGATGAGATTGAATTACTCGGATTTCCAACCGGTTCACCTTTCAGATTGCTCGAATCGGATTTGCCAACGAATACGAAAGCTTCGCAGTTGCCCGCGAATGTAGGGAAAACCATCGAAATAGCAGGTTACCTTGTACATCGGAAACCTACGCGGACAAGCAACGGAAAGATCATGTATTTCGGCACATGGCTCGATGTGGAAGGGGAGTGGCTTGACACTGTTCATTTCCCCGGGGCAAATAGCCGTAATCCGTTTACCGGGCCCGGCTGTTACCTGATCAGGGGAAAAGTTGTTGAGGAATATGGTTTTTTCAGCATTGAAACTCAGTGGATGAAACGCCTGAATTATAAAAATCCTGAAAATTTAAACTGAATTCCTTTTGCCTGCAGAAAAAACAAAACAGTTGATTTTATTGATCTTTTAATCCTCAGATATTAACATCAATGTTTTTTCAGGTCTAAAAATAAAACAGATACAAAGATTTGGTTGTTGTTAATAACTTTTTTTTTATACATTTACATTCATTAAATTTTTATAAACGACCAACCATTATGGAAATCTTTGCAAAGTTGATCCACAAATCGTTTGTAACATACCTCCCAACCAATCTTCCTGTACAGTTTTATGGCCTTCCCGATGGGAAAGTTTATATCATATATGCACGATTTTATGAAGTAAAATACCAACGTTCAGGACTCGAATTTATCACTGCTGAACATCTGGAATTCGCATATAATTATGCTGAAGAAAAATTAATACCGCTGGGAAATTCTGAAAATAAAAAACCTGTTTATGCTGAATTGGTCGATAAACCAAATCCGAAAATAAAAATAATAAAAGTAAACAGGGAGTTTAATTCTTTCGCCGAAGCATTTGTACAATTGAACAAAAAAGCAAAAGACCAGCTTTTGAAACAACCAGACGACGATATTCAGATAATGCCGGGGAAAGGAAATCAGGACCATCTGTCGATTGCTTAATTGCGCGTTTTTCTGATTTTTAATTTCAGATTACTTATTATTTGTTCTTACTCTTTGTTTAAAAAAGGGTAGGGGATCCTCCCATCAAATCGGCACTTTTTTCGAAATATTGAGGATACCTGCTTAGCATTTCACTAAGTTCCTGGTAATGATAATAAACTGTAATTCCTGGATCATTTTCATATTGCAATTTCGGATTTATTCTTTTTATCGGTGTGGCTTTTAGTTTATCTGCATCAAATGGTTTGAAATACGATCTGATTTCTTCTTGACTTAAATCGTGGTCGAGCCATTTCATTGCATTTTCAGGTTCAATAATCAAGGGCATGCGTTTTTTAGTATTGTGAACCAGTTCCATCAACTCATTGGCTTGTGTGGTAATAATTGCGTAAGTGTGAATAATTTCTCCTGAGACCTGATCGGTGAATTTTTCCCATATTCCGCCAAAAACAAACATTCCTCTATCTTTCAGCGACACATAAAACGGGTATTTTTCCGAATTTTTTTTCTCCGGATTTTTATGCCTCCACTCGAAGAAACCACTGCATAAAACCAGGCAACGTTGTTTTCTGACCGCCCCGCTGAAAAGCCGGCTGTCGAAAAGGTTTTCTGCTTTGGCGTTCAACGTGTTGTATTGTGTCAGAAAAGCAGCAGCCTGTTCAATATTCCTGGTGTGTGAAGGTACAAATCCCCATCTGTACATTTGAATGGTTGTCGGATCGACATCGCTGATTACAGGCATTACCGGAAAATCAAATCCCTTGACAAACTGTTTATCCTGAAACAGACTTAGTTGCTTTTCAGTAATGATTCCATTCTGTATCAGTGATTTGGCATTTGTTTTTACAACCGCATAATAGAAACACATAAATTTTTTAAATTATTTGAATTCTTTTTTTGGGCATTTCAAGCTTTCACTTCAATTATTTCGTTCCAGTTGGTAGTGTATCTTTTCGACAGATTTTCCTGCCGGAGTTTCCATTCTTTTCCATCTCCCTGTACAGCAAGTTTTACCTTGTCACGTCCGAATTTACCGTTCAGTTTGTCCAGCGCCTTTAAAAGTTCGCTTTGTTTCATCCTGTCGGTTTTATCAAAAATATCGCCCTGAAAATCAGACTTGTTCTGCAAACCATCAACAATAACTCCGGCTTTTTTGTAACGATAGCCGGGATTATAAATATCATTCAGACAAAGAAGTGCATATTTAACAAGTTCGAAACTGTCGCTGGTTGCAACAGGTAGGGCAACCGTTTTGCTTTTGCTGATCTGTGGTTCGTTTGGATTGAAGGGATCGGTATGAATGAACACTGTAATCAGATTAGCAATGGAATTCTGTTTTCGCAATTTTTCTGCACATCTGACAGCGTACGTCGAAACCGCTTCTGATAAGTAATCGGGATTGGAAGTCTTTTTACCAAACGCCCGTGTGGTTGCAATTGCTTTTTTCGAAGGAATCACCAGTTCCAAAGGAATACATGATTCTCCTGACAATTCCTTCTTTATCCGCAGTCCCATTACCTTCATTTTTGTCTTTAGCCAGTTATCATCGAGCAAAGTAAAATCGTAAGCGGTTTTAACCTGTTTTTGCTGCATTAACTTTGCATATTGCCTCCCGATTCCCCATACTTTTTCAACCGGAGTACTTCTGATCAGTGCATTAGTTTGTTTCTCATTCCTTAAAATAAAAGTTCCGCCGGTTTGTTTTGCAGCTTTATTGGCAATTTTGGCTAGCGTTTTAGTCGGACCAACGCCAATTGAAACAGGAATTCCAGTATTTCGCCTCACTGTGTTAGTTATTTCCTGACAAAGTTTTTCCAAATCGCGGGAAAAGCCTGTGAGATTTAAGAATGCTTCATCGATACTGTAAATTTCGATTTCCGGAACAAATTGAGAAAGTGTTTCAGTTACCCTGGCCGACATGTCTCCATAAAGTGTGTAATTCGAAGAGAAAATATGAACTTTGTTTTCCTTTAAAAATTTTGTCTTCTGAAAAACCGGTTCGGCCATTTTTAAGCCAAGTTGTTTTGCTTCTTCCGACCGTGCAATAATACAACCGTCGTTATTCGACAGAATAACCACCGGTTTTCTTTCGAGCTTCGGATTGAAAACCCTTTCGCACGAAACATAAAAGTTATTGCAATCGACCAAAGCAAACATATAATTATGTTAAATAATAGGTTAGATGTGTTTTTTTATCGTGTACGTTACAACACCCCAAATAGTAACATCATTTTCGGGTTTGATTAGAATTGGCTGATATTTATCGTTTTCGGGCATTAACCAGAATTTTTCACTGTTTTTCTGCAGACGTTTTACAGTGAATTCCCCGTCGATTAAACAAACCACAATTGATCCGCTGACAGGAATTTTTGATTTATCGATAATCAGCAGGTCACCGTCAGATATTCCGGCCAAAGTCATTGAATCTCCTTTTACGCGCGCATAAAAAGTTGCGCTTGGGTTTGTAATCAGTTCCTTATTCAGATCGAGCCTCGCTTCGGAATAATCATCGGCCGGTGATGGAAAACCTGCAGAAACTGTTGCTTCAACAAGAGGAAGTTCGAAAGCTTCATTTGCCAACGGTTTAAAAAACTCAAGCTTGCTGTTTTTAAATTCAGATTTCATTTAAACGCAGATTGTTTATTGTTCAAATTTATACTATAACCAGCGATTTTGAGGCATTTATACATGAATTTTGTCAATATCAGAAATAATCCTTTGTCTTATAATTGATATTATGTTAAATATAATATGTATTTTAAAAGGAGAGGTTTTGCTCTCCTTTATCATTCAGATATTTTTATTTTTTCCCAATCTGTTCGATAACAGCATTGTATTTATCCATCATTTTCAACCGATAGTATAAGTTTTTAAGCGATTCGAGAACCATTCTTTCACCAGCCTGAAGTTCATTACATTTTTCCATGTACGGCAATGCCTTTGCAAACCATTCGTCAGCTTTCTTCAGCTCTTCATTGTATCTGGCCGGTTCATTTGCAGGAATACTATTTGCGACATCAATCTGCTGAACTCCCTTGTTATAATAAAGTGCTCCTAAATTATAATATGCATCGAAAAAAGTCGGATCAACTTCCATTGCCTTTTTATAAGTTTCGATCGCTTTCTGTTCATTTCCTGTTTTTTCGTACAATGAACCCTGGGCAAAATAGTACCTGGGTTTTGTTGGATCCTGGGCAATCGCTTTCTCCAGGTTTGTCATGGCTTCCTGGGTTCTTCCAAGCCACATATAAATCTGAATCATATTTTCAAGAAGTGCATTATCATCGGGATATTTCTGAATACCTTCTTTTAACGAATTTAATGCTGAAACTGTATCTTTCATTAATTGATAAGAAGCCGAAATCAAACTGTAGGTTCGGGCTCCGTTGTATCCGTATTTGGCAGCTTCTTTGTAATATTCAATAGCTTTATCATACTTTTCGGCATTGTAAGCGGCCAGCCCTGAGTTAAAGATAATTACAGTGTCAACAGCAGTTGGATTATCGGCTTTAATAATGGGCATATTGTTAATTTCAAGTATCTGCTGGAATGACGATAAAGCCTTATTATAATCTTCAGCCTGGAAAGAGGCCACAGCCTGATTTGTTAAATCATTTGTCAGCAATGTTAATTTAATTTTAACACTTTTCGAACTGCTTCCTTTTGGATCAAGTTCAAGTGCTTTTTTGTATGAATTTAAGGCTTCAGTTAAAGGATCGCTGCTCAGTTTCTTAACATTCTCGTCTTTAGATTGTCCGATTGCCTGAAAAATTTCACCTCTGACTTCCCAGGTTTTTGCCCAGGGAATTGACTTTTCTGCCTTAGGATTTGAGGCGTCTGACGCTTCATTTATTGCGGCTAAAGCTTCTGCCAACTTACCTTCATCTTTTAAACTCTGTGCAGTTGTTACTTTACCTTTTTGTGCGTAAGTTACGCTGAAGGCGAACACCAGAGCCAGGAAAAAAATTATACGTTTCATTTTTAAATGGTTTTTAAATTTTGTACAAAAATATATGTTTATTATTTTTTTTCAACAAAAATGTCTAATAATCAAATGTTTATTTTTATTCTAAATTATCTTCTTCAACATCAGTTATGTCTTCGCTGTCGGGATTTTCATCTTCATTGGAATCCTGGGTAGGCTCAACATTAACCCTTGCAACCGACGCAATCCTGTCGTCTCCTTTAAGATTGATTACCCGCACTCCCTGAGTTGCCCTGCCCAATAATGAAATTGAACTTACATTCAACCTGATAGTAAGACCATTTTGAGTGATGATCATCAAATCATTATCATTCGAAACACTTTTTACAGCTATGAGATTTCCTGTTTTTTCAGTTATATTAATGGTTTTAACACCTTTCCCTCCCCTGTTGGTAATCCTGTAGTCTTCAATCTTCGAGCGTTTTCCGTACCCATTTTCCGAAATTACAAGAATGTCTTCATTTTCGTTTTGAACACAAACCATGCCAATAACTTCATCATCTTCACTGCCCAGTGTCACTCCCTTGACCCCTGCAGCGGTTCTTCCGATAGCCCTTACATTCTTTTCATTAAAACGAATAGCTTTACCTGAACGAACTGCCAGCATTATTTCGCTTTCACCGTTGGTTAAATGTGCCTCAAGAAGCCGGTCTCCTTCTTTAATTGTAATGGCATTTACACCATTCAGGCGAGGACGCGAATATGCCTCAAGCGTGGTTTTTTTAATAATTCCGTTTTTAGTGGCAAGAATTATATAGTTATTATTAATGAAATCCCTGTCAGCCAATGTTTTAACATTAATAAAAGTCAGAATTTTATCGTCGGGTTCAATATTTAGAATATTTTGTACTGCTCTTCCTTTTGAAGCTCTCGTTCCTTCGGGAATTTCATAGACTTTCAGCCAGTAACATTTCCCTTTCTCTGTGAAAAGAAGCAATGTATTGTGCATCGAAGCAATGAATATGTTTTCCAGAAAATCTTCATCACGCGTTGTGCTTCCTTTTGAACCAATTCCTCCCCTGCCCTGGGTGCGGAATTCAGTCAGGGGAGTCCGTTTTATGTATCCAAGATGCGAAATGGTGATTACCATATCTTCGTCGGCATAAAAGTCTTCCGGATTAAATTCTTCTGCATTCGGCACCACCTCAGTTCTTCTTTTATCCCCAAATTTATCCTTGATTTCAATGAGTTCGTCCTTAATGATTTTCATGCGCAGACTTACATCTGAAAGAATATTTTTATAATATTCAATCTGGGCAAGAATTTCTTCGTACTCTTTATGAAGTTTATCCTGTTCGAGACCGGTTAATTGTCTCAGTCTCATTTCTACAATCGCCCTTGCCTGAACATCGGTGAGATTAAAACGCATCATCAGTTTATCTCTCGCTTCGTCGGGAGTTGAGGATGCCCTGATTATCGCGATTACTTCGTCGATATTATCGCTTGCGATAATTAACCCTTCCAGAATGTGGGCGCGCTTTTCAGCCTGATCCAGGTCAAACTTGGTCCGTCTGATAACAATTTCGTGCCTGTGATCGACAAAATGCCTGATCAGATCTTTCAGGTTCAGAATTTTAGGCCTGCCATTAACAAGTGCAATGTTATTAACGCCAAACGAAGTTTGCAGGGCGGTGTATTTATATAACTGATTTAAAACCACATTACTCAGCGCGTCGCGTTTTATATCATAAACCACACGCATCCCTTCCCTGTCAGACTCGTCGTTGACATTAGAAATCCCTTCGATTTTCTTTTCATTGACCAGATCGGCAGTTTTCTGTATCATTTCGGCACGGTTGACCTGATATGGAATTTCAGTCACTACGATTTTTTCGCGTCCGCCTTCGTTTTCAATATGGGCTTTCCCTCGGATCACTATTTTGCCCCTGCCTGTTTCGTAAGCATCGATAACTCCCTGGTATCCATAGATAATTCCACCTGTCGGAAAATCAGGAGCAACAATGATTTTTATTAAATCATGTATTTCAATTTCATTATTATCGATGTAAGCGATTATCGCATTTATTGTATCGCTCAGGTTATGTGGCGGCATATTTGTAGCCATTCCTACCGCAATACCTGATGTTCCATTGATCAGTAATTGAGGAATTCTTGTTGGCAAAACTGTTGGTTCGGTTAGTGATTCATCGAAATTCGGCTGAAAATCGACAGTGTTTTTTTCAAGATCGGCCAAAGTAAACTCGGCTATTTTCGCCATTCGGGCTTCGGTATAACGCATTGCCGCCGGACTATCGCCATCAACCGAACCAAAATTACCCTGTCCGTCAATCAAGGGATAACGCAACGACCAATCCTGTGCCATTCTGACCATTGCAAAATATACAGATGAATCGCCATGAGGGTGATATTTACCCAAAACTTCACCGACAATTCTTGCGGATTTTTTGTACGGCCGGTTGGAGAACATTCCTAATTCATTCATTCCGTATAAAACCCTGCGATGCACTGGTTTGAATCCATCCCGAACATCGGGTAATGCTCTTGAAACAATTACCGACATAGAATAATCAATGTAGGCAGATTTCATCTGCTCTTCAATGTTTATTCTAATAATCCTTTCATTATCAATCATTTAAAAATGCTTTAAATAAATTTTTTTTAATTATTAAAAAGACCAACAAAAATAGTAAAATCATCGGTGCAAAGCCCATTTTTTAAATCGAATTAACCTGGAGGTAAGATTAGATATTAACATTTAAACTGTCAATAATTCAGGTTTAACTTTAAAATTCTGATAACTTCTGACAATAACTTTTATTCTGAAGATTATTTTTAAGTATTTTAGTGTTTTGATTTGTTAGGAATAATTTTTGTGATCAGGAAGATAAATTGATATTTAAATTATATGGATTCACAGTTTTCACCAAGAATAAAGGATATCATCGGATATAGCAGGGAGGAAGCAGTTCGTCTTGGAAACGATTATATTGGGCAGGAACATCTGTTTCTTGGTATTTTACGGGATGGAGAGGGAATTGCCACTGACATTCTGGAAAATCTGGGCATTGTATTATCTGAAATCAAAGATTTGATTGAAAAAAAGATCAGGACAGACAGATTGATTGACCAAAAGGCAGAAATCGTGATGTTGAAATCTACCGAAAAGACTTTAAAACTTGTATATCTCGAAGCACGATCGTTTAAAAGTACCACCATAAATAGTGGTCATTTACTTCTTGCCATTTTAAAGGACAGCGAAAGTATTATTACACAGCTATTGGTAGAGTTTGGTGTTAATTATTATATGGTCAGAAACCAGATTCAGGATTACAGGGAAGATATTGAAGCTAAATCAGATTTTCCGGAAGGAGAAGATGATGAAGCTGCTGACGATTTTTCAAAAGGCCCGTTACGGCAGCAGCCCGGCCAGAAAAAAGGATCGGTTTCAAAATCAGATACTCCTGTGTTGGATAATTTTGGAATTGACATCACAAAACTTGCAGAGGATAACAGCCTCGATCCGATTGTTGGCCGAGAACGAGAAATAGAACGTCTGGCACAGATATTAAGCCGCAGAAAAAAGAACAACCCGATATTGATTGGAGAACCCGGTGTTGGCAAATCGGCAATTGCAGAAGGCCTGGCAATTCGGATTGTAAATAAAACAGTTTCAAGAATACTTTTCGACAAACGTGTTGTAAGCCTGGATATCGCATCTATTGTGGCGGGAACAAAATATCGGGGTCAGTTCGAGGAAAGAATGAAGGCGATTTTGAACGAACTTGCCAAAGTCAACAATGTCATTTTGTTTATCGATGAAATACACACTATTGTCGGAGCAGGTGGAGCAACTGGTTCGCTCGATGCTGCCAATATGCTGAAACCGGCACTTGCCCGGGGCGACATTCAGTGCATTGGTGCAACCACACTCGATGAATACCGGCAACACATCGAAAAAGATGGTGCACTCGAGAGAAGATTTCAGAAAATTATGGTCGATCCAACTTCGGTTGAAGAAACAATTGAAATACTCAATAACATTAAGGGCCGTTACGAGGATCATCATAATGTAATTTATACAAAAGAAGCAATTGAGAGTTGCGTAAAACTTACGGCAAGGTACATTACCGACAGATATCTTCCGGATAAAGCCATTGATGCCTTAGACGAAGTAGGTTCACGCGTTCATATTTCAAATATCAACGTTCCGGAAAATATTATTAAGCTCGAAGAGAAAATAGAAAAAATAAAGGAAGAAAAAATTGCCGCCGTTAAAAGTCAGAATTTCGAGCTGGCAGCCAATCACAGGGATAAAGAAAAAAATCTTCTCCAGTTACTTGAAAAGGAAAAGGAAAATTGGGAGAAAGAATTGATTAACCATCGTGAAACGGTTGACGAACACAAAGTAGCTGAAGTGGTTGCAATGATGTCTGGCATTCCGGTTCAACGAATTGCCCAGGCCGAAGGGAAACGGTTGATGAATATGGCCAGCGACCTGAAAAGCAAGGTAATCGGCCAGGAAGAGGCAATAGAAAAAATTGTTAAAGCTATACAAAGAAACAGGGCCGGATTGAAGGATCCGAACCGCCCGATTGGTTCTTTCATTTTTCTTGGACCGACAGGTGTTGGAAAAACCCAACTTGCCAAAGTACTGGCTACATATCTTTTCGACAGCATCGATTCCTTAATCAGAATCGACATGAGCGAATACATGGAGAAATTCTCGGTTTCAAGAATTGTCGGCGCTCCTCCCGGTTATGTAGGTTATGAAGAAGGAGGTCAGCTTACTGAAAAAGTAAGAAGAAAACCTTACTCCGTGGTACTTTTAGATGAAATTGAAAAAGCGCACCCCGATGTATTCCATTTGTTACTGCAGGTTCTGGATGAAGGCCGTTTAACGGACAGCCTGGGACGAAACATTGATTTCAAGAATACAATAATTATCATGACTTCAAATATCGGTTCACGACAGTTGAAGGATTTTGGTCAGGGGGTAGGTTTCAATTTAAACAAATCGCCTGAAGGCGAAAATGAAAATGCAAAATATGTAATTCAGAAAGCGCTGAAAAAAGCATTTGCTCCTGAGTTTTTGAACAGGATCGACGATGTTGTCATGTTCAATCAGTTGGATAAGAAACAATTGCACAAAATTATCGATATCGAGATCAAAGATTTATATAAACGTGTTGAATCATTGAATTATAAATTAAAGATCTCGTCGGCTGCAAAAGATTTTATTGCAGAAAAAGGATACGATCCTCAGTTTGGAGCCAGACCGCTCAAAAGAGCCATACAGAAATATCTTGAGGATGAAATGGCAGAAATAATTATTAAAGCTTCTGTTTCTGAAGGTGATACAATTTCTGTAGGTTACGACAAAAAGAATGAAAAACTGCAAATGCGAATTTTATCGGTAAGTAAAGGATAAGGAAAAAGGCCCGTTAACGGGCCTTTTTCCTGTTATTGAATTTTAAAGATAATAGCGTAATATCATCGGTTTGATGCATCTTTCCTTTAAATAAATCGAGATTTTTTTCAATTTCTTCAACCAATAATTTTGGCTTCATATTAACTAAATGTATCAGCATCTGGAAAAACCTTTCACGGCCAAAATGCTGATTATTTGAATTTTGTTGTTCTGTTACACCATCTGTGTATAAAATTACAGAGTCTCCGGGCATTAATCTGATTGCCGATTCTTCATATTCGCGGTTTGGGTACAATCCCAGAGGCATGCCGTGTGGTTGTTCATAAGCTGTGATTTCACCAGTCGAACTCAATATTAAGGTTGGAGTATGTGCAGCATTACAATATGTTAAGATTCCTGTTTTTATGTTCAAGATACCGCAGAAGAGGGTCAGAAAGAACTGATGCTGGTTAACAGTAAACAGTTCGTTATTAGTAGTATAAACTACTTTACCCGGAGAACCCAGCTTCGAATTGCCTTTTAACAAAGTTTGAGCAACACTCATAAAAAAAGATGCAGGCAAACCTTTGCCTGAAACATCACCAATGGTAAAAAATAGATTGTTGCTATCGATAAATATAAAATCAAACAAGTCGCCGCTTACAATTCGTGCGGGTTTGTAAATTGCATACATATCAACGTCTTTGCGTCCCTCAAATGCGCTGAAATCTTTATTAATCAGGCTCAGCTGGATTTCAGAAGCTTCCTGCAAGTCGTGCTTTCTCTGCGAATTTAGTTTTTCTTCATGTTGTTGTTCAATTTCAAATTTTCTGTACCACGATTTTATATAGTCGAGACTCTCAGATACTAATTTGATTTCATTCCGGGTATTCAGATCCGCTCTTTCACCTTGAATGCTGAATTCCTTTAAATGGTTGGTAACAGTGCTTAATGGCTGGATCAACTTATTTGTCACTAACGTTACAATAAAAAATATAATTAGTATTCCAATCACCGAAAAGAACAGCATTCGCAAAATTAATATATAGAGCGGCAGAAATAATTCATTATATGGTACCACAAAAATTATTGTCCATCCGGTTTCTTTTATTGGACTATAATAAATCCAGCATTTTTTGAAATTCATTTTCTCAGGATAAGCGACTAATGATCCTTTTTTCCCTTTTTCCAAAACATTCCTTATTGCATCATCACTTGCATTGAACTCCCTGCTGCTGTGATTAAATAAATTCTTATTCAATACAAAATCTGCATCAGGATAGGTTAAATATGTACCATCCTTTGAAACCACAAAAGCATAACCGTTTTTACCAATTTTCAAACTATTAATTGTATCATTAATATCCTGCATTTTCAACTCTGTCACAATTGAACCAATAGTGACCAACTGGTTATTTTTATCCACAATTTTTATAGGAGAATAATATGCAACAACATGTTTATTATTTCGGTGACATTCAAAAATTTCAGTCCATCCGGCTAAATTCTCTTTTTTCTTTTTTTCAAAAATTTCCCGCTCAATTTCACATAAATAGCTTATTTGATTTCCTTTCTGATTATAAAGTGAATCAGGAGTTCTGAAATAATAATAGTTATGATTTGAAATGCCCGGTACTTCCTGATCGATATTTATATGAATAGCATTGAGATAATTATACTTAGCCATTAATTTCGAAATAAAAAGGTCAACATCGTTATGTAACGCAAAATATAAAATCTGCTCTGAAATATTAGAGGTTATTTCGCGAGTGGAAACCAATTGTCTTTCGCCAAGCATCATCGCCTGCAATTCTTTGACAATCGCCTCATTCTCAGTATTTCTTTTAAGTATTGCATTGTTAAAATAGAAGGCAATTAATATAAATGCCAGAAAAACACCAACTACTGCAATTGAAATGTAAATACTTAATTTATAAGCAATTGATTTGTTTATCATTACTAATATTCCCTTCCCTTTGTGAAATACAATTTAAGGATATTTTTTGAAAATAATGAAATTTTATTTTCCCTTCAACGAAAGGTTTTTAGTTTTTTCAGATAATTACAGAAAGTTCTTTGATTTAGGAATTTACCCCGCTTCTATAATGTTTACATTTGTAAATTCATTAGTTATACTGAATTTATTATCATCAGAACAACTGCCAATAAAAAAGCTGCTTTCGATAAAGCAGCTTTTTTCTGAAGATTATGTAAATGACATTCAGACATTTACATTCTTTTTAATTTTTTTCTACAATTTTACCCTCTGAAATTCAATACCATGTTTTCAGGTATTCATTGCACCGCAAACAGTGATAACCTGACCGCTGACATACGATGACAGATCGGATGCAAGAAAAACTGCCACCCCGGCAACTTCTTCTGGTGTTCCTCCCCTTTTCATCGGAATTGATTCTTCCCAGGCTTTTCTGGCTTCTTCCGGAATTTTTGCAGTCATTTCAGTAATGATAAAACCTGGAGCAATCGCATTTGAACGTATTCCCCGCGATCCTAATTCCCTTGCAATCGATTTGGTGAAGCCGATAATTCCGGCTTTTGATGCTGAATAATTTGACTGCCCTGCATTACCACTTACTCCAACAACTGAGCTCAGATTTATTATCGAACCACTTCGCTGTTTTAACATGGTTTTCTGAACTGCCTTTGTAAAATTAAATACCGATTTCAGGTTGACATTGATCACCGCATCCCACTGTTCTTCTGTCATTCGCATCAAAAGTGTATCTTTGGTGATGCCGGCATTGTTAACCAAAACATCCACCCGTCCGAAATCATTCACTATTTCGTTTACAACCCTGTCGGTATCATCATATTTACTGGCATCCGAAGCATATCCTTTTGCTTTGACACCCAGCGCCTGTATTTCAGCTTCTGTGTTTTTCATGTTTTCATCTGCAAACAAGTCGGTAAATGCAATATTGCAACCTCCCTGGGCAAATTTTAATGCAATTGCTTTTCCTATTCCGCGTGAAGCGCCGGTAACAACTGCTGTTTTTCCTTCAAGTAGTTTCATGATCACGTTTTTTTAATTTTGTCTGGCAAATATAATCGACTTAGATGATTTAAAAAACTTGTCAGACTTTTAAGTTGGTTCAGTTCTATCGACCTGAATTTAAACGGCAAGAATTGAATAAACTGACAAATTACTAAGTGGTTCAGACTCTACAACTAATTCTTCGCTTCTGGATAATTAAAACGAAACTCCAATTAAAAGAAAAATAATTCTCACTCTCTTTTTTGACTATTTTTGCCAGTCATTCGGGCAATAATTAAGGCGATTTAATTAAGGAAGAACAGAATTGACCGGGATTAACGAAAAAAATGAACGAACCACAAAAGAAACGAATCTGCACTTTTATGCATTTCTCCACTTCGGAAAGTTTGCCATATTACGTCCGGATTTATGTCGGTGAGCTTTCGAAATTTTTCGGTAAGGTGTTTGTGCTTTCAAATAATCCCAACCTGAGCAATCATAATTATTTCACTGGTAAAAATATTGAATTTGTATATTTCGAAAACAAGGGTTACGATTTTGGGATGTTTTACCGTTTTATCACCACTCTGATTCTTGAGGATTTGTCGCAGTTAGCTTTTGTAAACGACAGTAATATACTTTTACGTAAACTCGGCTCTGTTTTTCAGAAAGCGGAAGATTCCGGCGCTGATTTCTGGGGATTGATTGACTCTTATGAAAAACCGTGGTTTTCAAGTCATGTCAACAATTATCACCTGCAAAGCCATTTTATTGTATTTAACGAAAAAGCCATCAGTTTTTTACAGGAGTTTCTTTCACTAATGAATCTTGACGTTTTGATGAACGAAAAAGACAAAATAAAAGTCAGGCGAATGGTAATCGACCAGTGGGAAATCGGTTTATCGCAATTTTATTTGAAAAAGGGATTGAATTTGAAACCAATTTTTGATTCGCAGGAATTAAAGACCAAATTCAGAACAAAAAAAAGAAATATTGCAAATGAACATTTTTACCAGCTTGCTGCAGAAGGATATCCGGTTTTGAAAAAGAAAGTGGTTTTAAACAAAACTAACTGGTTAAAATCCAGGAAGGAATCCTGGCAAAAAACCATTCGTGATTTTACTGACCCTGACTGGAATGCCCAACAACTTATCGATGAATTAAATAGCTGGCGGAATATACAAAATGCATAAATTTGAAAAATGGATGAAACTTCAGTTAAAATATTTACTTTTTATTACAAACCAGGCCCGGTAATCACCAGCGATCCAGTGTATTTTCCTGTATTCGCCGGTAAAAATGGCGGACATAAATCGTGTTCAATTCAGGGCGACGATACCGGTGATAACATTTCATCAAAAAACAGGTTTTACAGTGAGTTGACCGGTATTTACTGGGCATGGAAAAACACGCGCTGCGACATCGTTGGAACCTGCCATTACAGAAGATATTTCACCGCTAGCGAAGAGCCGTTTTCGCACAGATTGAAGAAGATTTTGTACTATCCCTCGGGAATTTTCAGAAACCGGTCAGGATTAATTTACACATCTGATTTTGAATATTGGACACCAAAGATTCTTTCAGGAAAAGAGATTATAAAACTAATGGAAACTTACGATGCCATATTACCTGTCAGGAGAACACTGAGAAAAAATGTGAGGCATCATTTTAATAAACATCATAATCCGGCCGATCTGGTTATTCTGGAACAAATTCTGAAAGAGTATTTTCCTGATTATTTAACTTCGTTTGAAACGGTTTTAAATGAAACCCGGCTGTTTGCGAATAATATGTTTATTTTGCGCTGGGAGATGTTCAATAAGCTAATGGAATGGCTGTTCGCAGTATTTAACAAATTCGAAGAAAGAATTAACCTGGACGATTACAAAGGTTACCAGGAACGAATATTTGGTTTTCTTTCAGAGCGACTTATTACTCTTTGGATCAGCCATAACAAGATAAATTACAAAGAATTACCTCTGATTTATTTCAAAAAGCTGAAATCAGATTAAGTACATCTGTTAATAACGGTTTAATCCTTTGATTTTCCGTATTTTTGTCTGATTAATTGATTATTTATGCTCGACCAGTCAACAATATGTGCTATTTCAACCTCCCCCGGAATGGGTGCAATCGCTGTAATCCGCCTTTCGGGCAACAATGCAATTGAAATTGCCGACAAGTTTTTTATCAGTCCGAATAAAGCAAAATCACTTGTAAATCAACCTGCTAACACTCTTCACTTTGGCCAGATTATTTATAAAAACGAAATCATCGACGAAGTGATTGCCGCGCTTTTCAGGGCTCCACATTCATTTACCGGCGAAGATATTGTTGAAATTTCGTGCCACGGTTCGGTTTATATTCAACAGAAAATCCTTGAAGTTTTAATTGAAAACGGGGCAAGAATGGCGTTTCCTGGTGAGTTTACCCAGCGGGCATTTTTAAACGGGAAAATGGATTTATCTCAGGCAGAAGCTGTGGCCGATGTTATTGCATCGTCGAACGCTGCTGCCCATAAACTTGCTATCAACCAGATGCGTGGCGGATTCTCAAAAGAAATCAGCGATTTACGCGGGCAATTGCTTCATTTTACTGCAATGGTTGAACTCGAGCTCGATTTTGCTGAAGAGGAAGTTCAATTTGCAGACCGTACACAACTCAGAAACCTAACAGAGAAAATTGAAAATTTACTGAGAAAATTAAAGGACTCCTTTCAACTTGGAAATGTCATTAAAAACGGAATTCCGGTGGCAATTGTCGGTGAAACAAATGTTGGCAAATCGACACTACTGAATGCACTTTTAAATGAAGACAAAGCAATTGTGTCCGAAATTCACGGCACCACACGCGATGTAATCGAGGATGTGGTAAATATTCACGGTACAGCTTTTCGTTTTTTTGACACGGCCGGAATACGCGAAACCAAAGACCACATTGAAAATCTGGGGATTGAACGTAGTTACAGCAAACTTGAACAGGCATCTGTGGTTTTGCTGGTTGTGGATATGCAAAACCCCTACCCCATTGTAAAACAGCGAATTGACAAGATACGAAAGCGAATTTCGAATGATCAGAAACTGATCATTGTCGCAAACAAAATCGATTCAGGTTTGCATGAGACCATTCAGCAAATGGAAGTTCTGGAAATCAATGACAATGAAAAACTGATTTTTATTGCCGCCAAACAGAAAAAAAACCTGGAGAATTTAATCGGGGCAATGATACATTCTGTTAATATTGAAGCAGTTAACCAGGAGGATGTCATTGTAACAAACGTGCGTCACTTTGAAATTCTGAAAAACGCGCATGAAGCTATCTTACGCGTCCTTGATGGTCTCGACACGAATGTTACCGGCGATTTTCTTGCACAGGATATCCGCGAATGCCTGTATTACCTTTCTGAAATCACCGGCGAGATTTCAAACCACGAAGTTTTGGGACATATCTTTAAGAATTTCTGTATCGGAAAGTAACCACCACAAAATATTCAATCAACAAAAACTGATTCGCAGATCATAGAATCTAAAAAATAACTCACCCGATTTAAATTTATGTCCCAGAATCAATATTGAAGTCATATTATTCCCATTTGTAGAAAGTTTTACTAATCTTCATTTTTGTAATTACATCATATTTAGCAATATACGACATAGGCATAAGATTTGAACAGCTAATTCTGCTGCAAGGACGCAGATTAAACACAAAACTTTAAAAATCAGATTATGAAAACTCTTTTATTAATTGCTTTTGTTATTGCAATTGTTGGTTTGATTACATCACTCGTGATTCTTTTCAATTTAATATTCACAAAAAATGAGAAGAATTTTAATTACTATAGATGACATAGAATTCACAGCTTCCATATCAAATACCGAAACTGCCGATAAAATATATAATGCTCTTCCTTTTAAATCGATAGTACAAAGATTGGGTGGTGAGATTTTTTTTGAGATGCCTGTGAAAATTGCAGATGAGCGGGTAGCAACAAAAAATGTTGAAGTTGGCGATTTAGCTTGTTGGTCGTTTGGTTCGACCTTTTGTATTTTTTCTGGCAAAACGCCATTCAGCAGAGGTAAAAAACCAAGGGCAGACAGTTTTGTAAATATATTCGGAAAAGTGGAAGGCGAACTTGAATTATTAAAGGAAGTAAAGTCTCAAAGTCAGGTTTTAGTTAGGAAACTTATTGACCAAAAGTCAGACATAACCTTGTTAATTCCTGGTTTTATTGTACGAACTTCTAAACGAAAGAAGTCATTAAGTTGGCCTTAAGGTATAAATTCATTTTCTGCTGGTCACGCTTTTTCCTAGCTTAAACACTTTCATCTGTTATCCCGTAACCGGACACTTCGACCATGTTGACTTCTGATGGTACTGATTCATCGCATTATGACCCTTCATACTACGTTTCCGCGCTTTCATCAGGCTACCCGCGGTAGGCTTATCATCCTTTGTCATTTGTACCCGCCACATTTACAAAGCAATCCTTCGGGTAGTTGTTTGACTTCGTTTTGTAATTTAAACTCATACATTTGACCATGCCTGAAGTGTGGCTCGTGTTTTATTGTTCGGATCCAATCACCCGTGATGCCGCCAGTTTCCCTGCCCGATCGTTCAGGCGGGCTTCAGATTCTAACTCACAAAGGACACTCTTGCTCCTGACTAATGACTTATAACTGCCGAGCACACAAAGTACTTGCACCTTAAAAATAATAAACATGCAAGGCATATATCGAAAAAGGTTTACCGGATAACTTTCCGATAAACCTTTCGATCAATCAATCGCTATGGATTTCAGCACACAACAAAAATGTAAAACACAAACTTATTTGTTAAACAAGATCTTTTGATGCAACTCTTTATTACCTGTCCTGACTCTCAAATGGTAAATTCCCGACGAAACAACTTTCCCCTGGCTGTTTGAGCCGTTCCATTTAAACATCTGTATTCCCTGTGCAACCTGCATGTTGCCGGCTAATTGATTGACCAGCCTTCCGTCATGATCAATTACATCGATTGTCATTTCTGTATTAGCCGGAATGAGAACTTCGATAGTAATCTCATTGCTGAACGGGTTCGGGAAGCATTTCAACCGGGTTTCATCAGAATTCTGAGCATCGTTTAAACCGGTGACGAGATAATTCTTCAAACTGGCCAGCATTGATTCGTTTTTCGTAAATACTGGCATTCCATTTATCACATCGGGTAAAATGGTAAACTCTTTCCCTGATTCTCTATTCCAGAGTTTCAAAATGATGTTGTTACTTTCATTAAATCCGTTCATGCCTGAATTATCAGAAGCAGATGCTCTTATCGACACACGCCCGGTGTTCAGATTACCGGAACTCAAAGCCACCGAACCAACACAAATATTACCATCGAATACTGCCAGTTCATCACCAGGCTGTAACATATCACCTGATAAACCCACCAGGTTGATGTTCATGTGGTCAACTCCGTTGCCTTCAAATACAGGTTTGAAATGATATGCAGACATGAATTCAGCTTCAGAAGCGACTGCGCTTTTATTATACGATTCGTAAATGGTCAGCGTATCAGCCGATTTTACTTTTACTTTGTATCCCTTGCCCGGTAAAAAGTTTCCGATATTGTTCACCCAATCGCCAAAAATACCCCAGTTTTCAAGTGAATTTCCCATTTCATCCTGCACTTTGGCGAGAGTACCACGATCAATCAACTGTTGAATAACCGACTGGGCATTAACTCCGGAATTCTGCGGATATCCAATAATGTTCCATCCTGATCTCAGCGGGATTTTTACCGGATAAGAAGGTATTGTACCAAATGCTGTCAACTGGCAATTCTTTTTGGCTTTCACTTTGTATCCTTGCTGTAAAAACAATTTTCCAATGTTGTTTATCCAGCTTCCAAAAATACCCCAGTCTTCAAGTGAATTACCCATCTGATCCTGAACCTTCATCAGAGAACCGTCATCAATCAGATTTTTGAAAACCTGTTTCATATCAGAACTGTCAGGAATAACATTCAGAGAGAAGATATTCCAGCCCGTTTTGATATCGATGGTCTGTTCCCTTGTACCTGTAATATTCTTCACTGTCATTTTCACAGTTGAAGCAATTGAATTCAATTTTCCGTCACTTACTGTCAGACTGAAAGTAAGAACCTGATCTGAATTTACATCGGGCGCAGTAAATGTCGGATTAGCAGTAATTGTCGAACTTAAAACAATGCCTGCCGGCGGAATCCACAAATAGCTGATTGCATCACCATCCGGATCGTTTGAACCTGAACCGTTCAGAGTTACAAGCGTGTTCTCATCAACAGTCTGGTCAGGCCCTGCATTGGCATTCGGGGCCCTGTTGGGTGAATAAATTATCCAGACAGCTTTTGGAGTAGTTGCTCCCGATTTACCACTGGAGTATTTATTCAATTTAGTAACATCGAGTATCAGACTGTAAGTTCCGTTTGCACTGCCGGCAACATCCATTCCAGAAATCTGATAGAGTTTATCAGTCGATTTTGAAACACTCAGATTTTGAGTCGATAACAACTTGCCATCCTTTTCAAATTTCAGGTAATCTTTCAGTTTTGTGTCATCCAGCAGTTTTTCGGAAAATTCCATCTGCAATGAAGTAAGCTGTGTTGTAACCGATGTCAATGGCACATTCTTCCATGCGCCGGTAAGGGCTGCTTCATCAATAAATAAAGGCAGCTT
Source organism: Draconibacterium sp. (assembly GCA_037442685.1). Taxonomy (GTDB): domain Bacteria; phylum Bacteroidota; class Bacteroidia; order Bacteroidales; family Prolixibacteraceae; genus Draconibacterium. The sequence continues at coordinate 30,569 of JBBIPU010000030.1, forward strand.
TGTAGTGGCAGTGTTAGTAAATGTATCGATGCACTGTGCTTCAATTGTCACATTTCCTGTATAACTTAATACAACGGGCAATGAAAGCGGACCTGAGTTTACATTTGAAGTGTCGGCAAGGAGTATCGGATTTACATTATCGGTTTGATAAAGCCTGATCCTTGAATAATCCTGGTTCACTGTCATTTTTACAACCAGATTTTTGGTGGCAGTAATTTCATCCGAATCGGAATATCCCATATCAGGTGTGATGCTTAAATTAGTTATTGCATTCGGGTCTTTACGATACACCCTCCATACATACTGAACAGTATCGGTACCTGAATTACCGGCAATATCGGTGATATCTTTCATCTTGACTTTCAGAATATAATCACCGTCATAATAAGTCAGCATCCTGAATTGTGTAAACAGGTATTCCGAATCTGTTTTCTTTGTTAAATTAAGCTGCGAGATGGGTTGCCTCTGCCCGTCCTTCCACAATTCGAGCGAGTTAACCACCAATCCATTCACAGGTTCGTTAAATTTAACAGTAAATTCAGTTCGATGCTGTGAATCATAGCCACCTTCGGTTGATGGAATGATCGCAGAAATTTTTGCAGGAGTCTGGTCAATTTTCCATTCTACAGACTGATCAATTGCACCATTAATACCATCCAAAGATTTGATATTTTTCAGGTCAACCGTCAGGGAGTAATTTCCGTCACCCGACATCATTGATTGTAGTCCGCCAAGCTGGAATAATTTACCTTCTGTGTCCATACTTGTTACCGAAACAGAACCGGTTAGAGTTGTTCCATCTCTTTTCCAGGAAAAACGCTCCGGAACCAAAGTTGTCTGGTCGACCGGGACATTGAATCGTATCAGCAGCAGGTCGAACGGGGCGCCACTGTTATTGTCAGGCAAACCGATAAACTCGCTGATTGCGGGAATTCCGACAAACTGTGTCCAGTTGGCCTGTTTACCTTCAACGCCATTGACTCCCAGTAAATCCTTTATTTCTGCGGTTTGAATATTCAGCGCATAATAACCATCCAGGGTTGTTTTTGATGTCAAATCGATCTGGAAGGTTGTCTGGTTTA
>JBBIPU010000031.1:0-1360 GCA_037442685.1 Draconibacterium sp.
GTTCAACCGGCTTAAATACAGAACAAGCTTGTTTTCCTTTACCTTAAATTTAAGGCAAAACAGCAGTCGTCACATTGCAATTATTTCTCATAGTATTGAAATATCTGACTATTCGTTAAGAAAAATAACCCTATGATTGAGATTGTAGAGAGGGTGGAATTTTTGGAGGAAAAAATAAACCATTTTGTTATGTTCTCATTTACAACGTTCCCTGTTCCCTGAGCCATTTTCCTACCCGTTCGTGCTCAGCCTGATATTTGGCTTCCACGTTCCTGAATATTTTCTGAAAACGGGGCTCCTGACGAATGTTGTCAAAAAGTGATTCGTGTTTAAACTGGATTACCCACCACAGTGGATAGGCCCGTTTTTTATTAAATTCATCGAGGTATTGATACGCTTTTTCTTTATCGCCTAAAACAGCATAAACCCCTGCAATATCATAATGAGCGCCTTTTGGAATTGCATTCCACCTGCCCAGTTTGATACTTTCCTCATCAACTTTGATTTGCTGGTTAAAATAGAATTCAGCTTCTTTGGTTCTGCCTTTTTGCCAAAGATAATACCCAATCCCTTTTGAAGAATACAGATCAATTTCACCTGCTTTTTTCAACCGTTCAGCATATTTCATATCAATAATGTACCCTTCATCTTCACGACCTGTTAATTTGCAATACATTGATAAATAATCAGCAAGGGTTGAATCTATTCTATAAATTTCTTTCTCGATTTGATATGCATTTTCAAAATTTTCCTGAGAAAATTCCGTCAATCCCATGCAGGTTAAATACAGCACCGAATCGCCTGACAACTCCAATCCCTGCTGATAATATTGTTTTGCCTTATCGATAAATCCGGCATAAAAATAGACCAATCCTAATTGTGATAACAAATCCGGCAGCGCTTTTCCATGATTTCGTTTCACTGCTTCATGCTTGTTTTTGATAGCCTCCACCAAATCATCCAATCCCTCCCAGTAAATTTTACTTCTGAGGTTATATGCCCGCCAATCGTTTGGATTGTATCTGATGGCTTTGTCAATCTCTTTTAAAGCCTCAGCAGGTTTTGCAATATTATAATACCTGGCTCCCCTGTAAAAATATGCCTCTGCACATTGATTGTCAAATACAAGCGCCCGGTTTACCAAAACCAGAACAGAATCCAGAAAATGTTCGGTAAAGAAAGTTTTCGAGTAATGTTTATTCCAGTATATTCTTGCCAATCCGGTATAAGCCAGCGCAAAGGTAGAGTCCAGGTCCAATGCCTTTTGAAAAAGATGCCGGGCTTTTTCCAACGAAACCGGGTCGCCATTGTTATCCAATTCATCTTTCCCCCTCTGGTAAAAATCATAAGCGGTAAGATT
>JBBIPU010000031.1:1460-14358 GCA_037442685.1 Draconibacterium sp.
GATTTTTCTTTTGCACTTGTAGCTTTCGATACGGAACCCTTATTTATAAGGATAACTGCCACAGGAATCATTACGATTAAACTAATCATCATCCCAATCAGGATTTTCGTTCGGTTGTTTTTTTTGGGAAAGGTTATAACCGGTTGTTCCTCCGGCTGATTTTCGTGATTATGGTTTCTTAATTCACTGGGGGAGTACCCAAAATATTCATGAAAGCAATTATTAAAATAGTTCGGGCTGCCAAAACCAACGCGATACGAAATTTCTGCAACGGTAGAATCTTCATTCAGCAATAACTCCTTTGCTTTTTTCAGCCTGACCTCACGGATAAACTGGCTGATACTTTGATTGGAAATGGTTTTTAGTTTCCGGTTCAGGTGCGAATGGCTAATACCTGCTTCTCTGGCCAGTTCGTTGGGGCCAAATTTCTCGTTCGCCAGATTTGCTTCAACAAGATTGGTAAGCTTTTGTATAAACTCACGGTGCATCTGTGATATTGTAATCTTTTTTGCAGTTATTCAGACAAATAAAATTACAATATTATTACCTCATATACAATGGGATAAATCTAACGAATAATTGAGGTGATTAAAATGGATTACCAATACAAACAAAGTCAAAAACTATAAATTTCAGGGATTAAAAAACTTATTTCCCCAGTTTTATCACCTCGCTCCCGGCAAGTAAAAACGCTCCTGTTCCATACACTTCCCAGCTTTCAGCATTAAAATTCTTTTTGGGGTCGGCGCCGATGGGCTGACACCATCCAACATGTCCGTCGGGCTGAATCAAACCATTCAATCCAATCCATGCTTTTTCAACCACGGGCAGGTATTTGGATTTGTCTAAAATTCCGTTGTTTATTCCCCAGGCCAAAGCATAGCAGTAAAATCCCGAACCGCTGGCTTCACCACCCGGATACGAATTGGGGTCGAGTAAACTGGCACGCCACAAACCGTCAGACTGTTGCAATGTGATTATTTTTTCAGCCATCTCTTTGTAATTCTGAATATAAAAATCGCGGGTTGGCCAGTCTTTCGGCAGCTCTTTCAGCACGCGTACCAAACCGCCCATCACCCAGCCATTTCCGCGCGACCAGAATATTTTTTTTCCGTTGGCTTCCTTTATCACGGTAATTCCGGGTTCATTCCATTTGTATTTCATGTCGCGGGCATACAAATGTTCTTCCTTATCGTAAAGTAAATCGTAACACTCTTTAAAAAGTTTGTCGTTCAGTTCAAGATATTTATTGTCATTCAGGGTAATGCCAAGTTTTACAAAAGCTGCCGGCCCCATAAAAAGAGCGTCACACCACCACCATGTAATTGGTCTGTACTCCCCGGTTTCGTAAGGAGTTGCCATGAATTTATCCATTGTTTCAATGAACGGTTGTATCATCTTCTGTTCTTTTTTTACCCTGTACATATCGATGTATGTCTGGCAAATCGCATGGTCGTCGGCATGGTGTAACCGTGGGCCGGGTTTCCACTGGTTTTTTTCTCCCATTTGGCACATGGCGTTCCATATTTTTTTCGAACCTGTGGTTTGCCAGGCTGCAAACACACCGGCGTAAAATGCGCCGTTTGTCCAGTCGGTCAATTCATGTTTCGGATGTTTTAACTGCCAGTCGAGGGCAGTTGTCATTGTTTTTTTAATGTGCGATTTTTTGAACAGCTTTTCGTTTCCCTCTTTCTGCGCAAAAAGCAGACTGCAAATCAATAGCGACAGAAATGTGGTTGACAGTAATTTTTTCATTTTTCTGATTTTAATTTATTAGTATTAGTTGTCGATTTGTTAATTTCAGGCATCAGGTTCAAATTTATGCAACCGATTGCAGTTTTCAAAATATTATAAAAAATGAACTTTATTTTAACAATACAAACTTAAAAGCATGGGGTTTTATCAGTTTTTCAAATTAATGTTTATACTTGTACTAATTATTTACAGTAAGAAAATGATTTCTGCAGAATTGCATCACGGCCATCATGGTAATTTCCAACTTCAGGGTAGGCTGTAATAGTTTTGCACAGAACAAAGATATATTCAGAAAAGGCTTACCCGGTGGTAGGCCTTTTTTGTTGGAAGGAAGCCCCACCCGGCCTCCCCGAAAGGGAGGAGTAAGAAAAGAAAGAAAATGAAACGAAATAATAAATTATGGAAAACAGACTTAAAATTGCGATTCAGACCAAAGGCAGGTTAAACGAAGAATCGATGCATCTGATACAGGAAGCAGGGATCAACCTGACCATCGGAAGACGTACACTGGTTGCTGAATCGAAAAATTTCCCAATAGATGCACTATTTTTACGCGACGACGATATTCCGCAAACTGTTGCCAATGGTGTAGCGGATATCGGGATTGTAGGTGAAAACGAAATGATTGAAAAGGGAGAGAAAGTAGTCATTGCAAAACGGCTTGGTTTCAGTAAATGCCGGCTTTCGCTTGCCATTCCGAAATCGGTTGAATACACTGGTGTTGAATTTTTTAACGGTAAAAAAATTGCCACCTCCTACCCTTTCATACTTAAAAAATTCCTTACCGGGAATAACATCAGCGCCGAAGTGCATGTAATTTCGGGTTCGGTTGAAATTGCCCCTGGAATTGGCCTGGCTGATGCTATTTTCGACATTGTAAGTTCAGGTTCCACTTTGATCAGTAACCGGTTAAAAGAGGTTGAAGTTGTAATGAAATCGGAAGCGGTTTTAATTGCCAATCCGGATCTGACGCCTGAAAAACAGGAAATACTTGACGAATTTATTTTCAGGATGGAATCGGGGCAAAGGGCAAAAGGTAAAAAGTACATCCTGTTAAATGTTCCAAACGAAAAAATTGGCGAAATTGCAGCTTTACTGCCCGGAATGAAAAGCCCGACAGTTGTTCCGCTGGCCGAAAAAGGATGGAGTTCGATGCATTCGGTGATCGATGAGGATGATTTCTGGGTGGTGATCGGGAAACTGAAAAAGGCTGGCGCAGAGGGTATTCTGGTTGTGCCGATCGAAAAAATGATTTTTTAACTTTATAAAATTAGTACGGAGTACGGAGTACGGAGTAATGAGAATTGGATGCTGGATATTGGATATTGAATATTCGATACTGGATACAAAATGAAGGATGCCGGGTTCCTTGAAATCGCAAACAGTCAATCATTAAATTGAAAATGCTGCTGGATACTTTATGGCCTTATAATGAAAAGAGTACTAAAAAATAGCCGATATTTTGTACTCATTCTCTGTACTAAATACTCAGTACTTTGTACTAAATACTCAGTACTAAAAATCTAAAAATTGAAAAAATGAAAACATTTATTAATCCTGAAAGAAATACCTGGCCCGAAATTCTGAAGCGTCCGGTTATCAATGTTTCCGATTTATTTGGCAAGGTTCAGGCAATTTTAAATGACATTAAAATTAATGGCGATAAAGCGCTGCTTAAATACTCGTTTCAGTTTGACGGCGTCAGACCCGATTCGTTTCTGGTTTCAGAAGCGGAATTGATTGAAGCAGAAATGCAGATCGACAGAAAACTCAGGGCAGCAATGCAACTGGCATCCGAAAATATTGAGCGGTTTCATCGGGCCCAGGCTTCTGAAATCAGAAAGATTGAAACAACTCCGGGCGTTGTCTGCTGGCAAAAACTAGTTCCGGTCGAAAAAGTCGGGTTATATATTCCGGGAGGAAGCGCCCCGCTTTTCTCCACGGTGCTGATGCTCGCAATACCTGCTCAGATTGCGGGTTGCAAGGAAATTGTATTGTGTTCGCCACCCAATAAAAAAGGAAAAATACATCCTGCAATCCTGTATGCAGCAAAACTTTCTGGAGTGACCCGTATTTACAAACTGGGCGGCGTTCAGGCAATTGGTGCCATGGCTTTCGGAACTCAGTCAGTTCCGAAAGTTTACAAAATATTTGGCCCGGGTAACCAGTATGTGGTTGCAGCAAAACAAATGGTAAGTATGAATGATGTTTCAATCGACATGCCTGCCGGTCCATCGGAAGTGCTTGTGGTTGCAGACGAAACTTCGAATCCTGTGTTTGTTGCTTCCGATCTTCTTTCACAGGCCGAACACGGCGAAGACAGTCAGGTGGTTCTTGTAGCCGACAGTGTTAATATTCTTGAAAATGTTATTTCTGAAATTGAACGCCAGATTGCAAAACTGCCAAGGGGAAAAATTATTTCAAAAGCGCTGCACCACAGCATTCTCATTGTTCAGGACAAACCGGAAGACAGAATTGACCTGATAAATGAATATGCTCCGGAGCATTTGATAATCAACACAAAAAACTATTCTGAGATTGCCGGAAAAATAATTAATGCAGGCTCTGTTTTTCTTGGTGAATTTACACCCGAAAGCGCCGGCGATTATGCATCGGGGACCAATCACACCCTTCCGACAAACGGCTGGGCCAGGTCGTACAGCGGAGTGAACCTCGACAGTTTTATGAAAAAGATTACTTTCCAGAAAATTTCAAAAGAAGGTTTGAAAAATATCGGGCCTGCCATTGAAAGACTGGCATCGGAAGAAGAACTAAAAGCACATAAAAATGCTGTTTCTTTGCGGCTGAAAAAAATGAAATAAAGTTTTATATGATGCTACCTGATGCAAACAAACTGACAATCAGTAATAAGAAATGTTTATATTTGGATTATGATTACAAAAACTGAAATATTATCGAAATTAAATGAATTGAAACCAATTCTTTACAAGGATTATGCTGTAAAAGAGATTGGTTTATTTGGATCGTATTCTGATAATTCCTTTACAGAAGAAAGTGATATTGATATTTTGATAGAACTTGAAAAACCGATCGGATGGAAATTCTTCACATTAGAACTATATCTTGAAAAAATATTCAATAAGAAAATTGATTTGGTGACCAAAAATGCACTAAAAGAACAGATTAAAGACAAAATTCTGAAACAGGTAAATTTTGTATAATGAAGAAGGAGGATCGCACGTACAAAGTGTACCTTGAAGATATGAACATAGCCATGAAGAGAATTGCAGAATACATAAAGGGCTATTCCTTTGTCAAATTCAAAGAAGACTTTAAAACTGTCGATGCTGTAATCAGAAATTTCGAAATAATCGGGGAAGCATCTAAAAATTTACCAAACGAGTTTAAAGAGAAACACCCTGAAATTCCCTGGAGTGAAATGTATTTATTGCGTAATAAAGTTTCTCATGAATATTTTGGGATTGATTATGAAATAATCTGGGATGTGGCGATTAATTATCTTCCTGAAAACAAAAAGCAAATTGAATTGATTTTAGCGAATGAAACAAAGAATTGAATAATTCATTTTCAAATGCCGGTAATTGAAAAGCGGATCATTTATGGTTCACATTATCAACAGAAAAAAACAAGTAGTCCTGATTCATCCCGAAAATATACCGCTGACAGTTATAAAAACGAATATTAGAAAAATAATTATCAGATATTGAAACAGACATATCCGAAAATAATGAATTTAAATAACCTTCTCCGGGAAAATATACAAAACCTCAAACCCTATTCATCTGCACGCGATGAATATTCGGGCGATGCCATGGTGTTTCTCGATGCAAACGAAAATCCTTACAACGAGCCTTATAACAGGTATCCCGATCCGCTGCAGAAGGAACTCAAACAAAAAATCTCTGCATTGAAAAATATTTCTCCTGAACAGATTTTTTTGGGTAACGGCAGCGATGAACCGATTGATTTGCTGATCCGCGCATTCTGCGAACCCGCAACTGACAATATCGTGACTATCAATCCAACCTACGGAATGTACCAGGTTGCGGCTGATATTAACAATATTGAAGTAATTAAAGTTTCCCTTTCTCCCGATTTTGAGCTTGATTCGCAGGAAGTTTTAAAAGCGTTAAATAGTAAGACAAAACTTATTTTTCTTTGCTCGCCAAATAATCCCAGCGGAAATAGTCTGAAAAGAGAGGAAATGCTCAGGATTATTGATACTTTCAACGGGATTGTGGTAATCGACGAAGCTTACATCGACTTTGCTCCCGGCAAATCATTGCTGCCTGAACTGGAAACATATCCTAACCTCGTCATTCTGCAAACATTTTCGAAAGCCTGGGGAATGGCTGGAATCAGGCTCGGAATGGCCTTTGCAGCCGATGAAATAATCGGAATTCTGAATAAAATAAAATACCCATACAACCTGAACATCCTAACACAGAAAAAAGCCATCGAATTACTTGAAAATAAAGAACAGGTTGAAATCTGGGTTAAAAAACTGATCGACGAACGTGAAAAAATGGTAAAATACCTTTCAAAATTTCATTTTGTAAAAAGGATATTTCCTTCCGATGCCAATTTTTTACTTGTCGAAGTCAGCGATGCGCGCCGTATTTACAATTATCTTGTCGAAAACGGGATCATTGTACGCGACCGCTCCAAAGTGCATCTTTGCAGCAACAGTCTGCGAATAACAATTGGAACAATGGATGAAGACAGGGTTTTGCTCCAGTCGCTGACCGAATTTTTAGATTAAAACCTCAAATTGAATTATGAAGAAAAAAGCATTATTTATCGATCGTGATGGCACACTGATTTATGAGCCGGAGGATGAACAAATTGATTCACTTGAAAAATTGGAGTTTATTCCAAAGGTTTTCAGGAATATGTATTTCATCAGAAAAAATCTGGATTATGAATTGGTGATGGTTTCCAACCAGGACGGTCTTGGAACAGCTTCATTTCCGGAAGAAACGTTCTGGCCTGCTCACAATAAAATTCTCAGGGCATTTGAAAATGAAGGGGTGACTTTCGACGATTTTCTGATTGACCGTAGTTTTCCGTGCGAAAACCTTCCAACACGAAAGCCTGGAACAGCAATGCTGTCTGAATATTTAAACGGTGATTACGACCTGGCAAACAGTTTTGTAATCGGCGATCGTTTAACCGATATTCAGCTTGCAAAAAACATTGGGGCGAAAGGAATTCTGCTGAATAACGGTGACCTGGTTGAAAAAATGGAACAATCAGGATTGGCCAGCCACTGTGTGCTGGTGTCTGACGACTGGGATGATATTTACGCCTGCGTTGCCGCCACAGAGAGAGTTGCCGAAGTGGTGCGCAAAACAAAGGAAACCGACATTTCAGTTCGTCTCAACCTCGATGGTTCAGGTGTTTGCGAAATATCGACAGGGCTTCATTTTTTCGATCACATGTTAAACCAAATCGGGCGTCATTCGGGAGTTGATCTAAAAATAATGGTAAAAGGTGACCTGGAAGTGGATGAACATCACACGATTGAAGATACAGCGCTTGCTCTTGGCGAAGCATTTAAAAAAGCTGTCGGACAAAAAACGGGGATGGAAAGATATGGTTTTTGCCTGCCAATGGACGATTGCCTTGCAATGGCAGCCATCGATTTCGGAGGCCGTCCATGGCTGGTTTGGGAAGCGGAATTCAAACGCGAAAAAGTTGGTGACGTACCAACTGAAATGTTTATGCACTTTTTCAAATCATTTTCCGATGCAGCAGCCTGCAATCTGAATATAAAAGCTGAAGGCACAAACGAGCATCACAAAATTGAAGCAATTTTTAAAGCACTCGCAAAAGCGATTAAAATGGCAATTAAACGGGATATTTTTAATTTTGAATTACCATCTACAAAAGGAAAACTGTAGCCCCTCCCTGCCTCCCCGGAGGGGAGGAGTAAGAAGGAAGAAAAATGATGTATAAAATTTATTATATAAATAATCCGCACTCCCCGGTCAAAAAAGTCCCCCTCCGGGGGATTTAGGGGGCTTTACTTTCACTATGAAAACGATTAAACCACTTCGCGAGAAGAAAAACACGGCAATCCTGCTGATTCACTGCCCTGACAAACAGGGAATCCTTGCTACTGTGACTGAATTCTTAAATAAAAATCACGGGAATATCATCTATCTTGATCAACATGTCGATCGGGAGGAGAAGATATTTTATATGCGGGTAGAATGGGAACTGGATGGTTTTGTCATTCCTGCAGAAAAAATCGGTGAATATTTTGACACTTTGATCGCACGTTCGCTCGAAATGAACTGGAAACTTTATTTTACCGACGATATTCCGCGAATGGCTTTATTTGTTTCAAAAATGCCACATTGCCTGTTCGATATTCTTGCCCGGTACACCGCAGGTGAATGGGACGTGGAAATTCCGCTGATTATCAGTAACCACGAAACCTTAAAACCGGTGGCGGAGCGATTCGGGATCGATTTTTATTATTTCCCTGTAACGGGCGAAAATAAAGCTGAACAGGAAAGAAATGAAATCGAACTGTTAAAGAAACAGAAGATCGATTTTGTCGTACTTGCCCGTTACATGCAGGTTTTGTCGGGCGATTTTGTCAGGGAATTCCCGAATAAGATCATCAATATACATCACTCTTTTTTACCTGCCTTTGCTGGCGCCAAACCTTATCATGCAGCTCACGAACGAGGTGTGAAAATTATTGGGGCTACAAGTCATTATGTTACTTCCGATCTGGATGCAGGAGCGATAATTGAACAGGACGTAACCCGCTGCAGCCATATCGATACTGTTGAAAAACTGATCAGGAAGGGTCGTGATCTGGAAAAAATTGTACTTTCGCAAGCGGTGTACAAACATCTGCAGCGTAAAATACTGGTTTTTAAGAACAGGACTGTTGTATTTAATTAACTCGTTGAAAAATAACAAAATAAGAAATAAGAAATCAGCAGGCAAAAAAGCACTTCTTTTTATTTTAAATCGTTTGTTTGATACTTAAATTTGTAACAACTATGAAAAAAATTTTCACCATTCTTTCGGTTACATTGTTTTCAGTTTCAGTTATGGCACAGCTCAAAGAATTACCAAAAAAGGAAATTCCCGCTGATTACGGGTATGCGGTAAAATTAGGCCAAAAACTTCCCGATTTTGAAATGACACTTGCAAATGGCGAAAAAATAAAATCGTCCGATTTAATGGGAAAAGTCGTGATGTTACAATTTACGGCAAGCTGGTGTTCTGTCTGCCGCAAAGAAATGCCACACATCGAAAGCGAAATATGGCAAAAACACAAAAGCAATAAAAACTTTGCACTCTTTGGAATCGATATGGATGAACCGCTGGATAAAGTAAAGAAGTTTGCCGAAGACATGAAAATCACCTATCCACTTGCACTCGATCCCGGCGCTAAAATCTTTTACACTTTTGCTGTTCAGGGAGCGGGAGTTACCCGAAATGTAATTGTTGATAAGAATGGTAAAATCGTTTATCTGACCCGTCTGTATAAAGAAGACGAGTTTAACGAGATGAAAGAGGTAATTGAATTGCTGTTAAAATAAGCCCCACCCAGCCTCCCCTGTGGGGAGGAGTTAAAAAAACATTAAATGAAATTCTATCTTAATTTATCACTGTTTCTGAATCTCCTCCCCTTTGGGGAGGATTAAGGAGGGGCTTCTATGAGTATTGTTATAATTAAATACAACGCCGGAAATATCGAATCGGTCAGCAATGCGCTGAACCGGTTAAATGTGAAAGCTGAAATCACTGACGATCATGAAAAAATCAGGAAAGCCGGAAAAGTGATTTTCCCGGGGGTCGGTGAAGCCAGCACAACCATGGAATACCTGCGCGACAAAGGACTTGACAGATTGATTATCTCTTTAAAACAACCGGTTTTGGGCATTTGCCTCGGATTACAGTTAATGTGTTCTTATTCAGAAGAAAACGATACAAAATGTCTCGGAATATTTGATGAAAAGGTTTTGCGTTTCACTCCAAAGCCAGGGGAAGAATTTGTAACCAAAGTTCCGCACATGGGTTGGAATTCGGTTTATAATTTAAAAAGCCGGATTTTCTCAAAAGAGTTGGAAAACCAGTATGTTTATTTTGTTCACTCATATTATGCCGGAATTGGTGAACACACTGTTGCAACATGTAATTATATTGTTCCGTTCAGTGCTGCACTGCAAAAAGATAATTTTTATGCCACCCAGTTTCACCCCGAAAAAAGCGGAACTGTTGGTGCAAGAATTTTGGAAAACTTTATAAATCTGTAACACGTAAATACTACGCATGGATAGATTAACAATAATCAAAGTAGGAGGCAAAGTGGTTGAAGACCCACAATCGCTTGAAGCGCTTTTAGACCAGTTTAAAAGAATAACAGGTTATAAAATTCTTGTGCATGGTGGCGGGACAACTGCAACTGAAGTCGCTGCAAAATTGGGTATTGAAACCAAAATGGTTGAAGGCAGAAGAATTACCGACGCTGACATGCTCGATGTAATTACAATGGTTTATGCCGGATTGGTAAATAAAAGAGTTGTCGCCGGATTGCAGTCGCGCAATTGCAATGCACTTGGATTGACAGGCGCCGATCTTGGTCTTGTACAGGCAAAAAAACGCCCGGTTCAGGAAATAGATTATGGTTTTGTTGGAGATGTGGAGGAAGTGAATTCGAGAGAGTTACGATTGTTATTAGGTGAAAACGTTATTCCGGTAATTGCTCCTGTCACCCACGACGGACATGGACAGTTATTAAATACCAATGCAGATACAATGGCTGCCGAAATTGCTGCTGAACTATCGGCATTTTATAATGTCTTACTATTTTATTGCTTCGAAAAAAGAGGCGTTTTGACTGATCAGAACGATGATATGTCCATGATTTTTGAATTGGATTTCACCCTTTATCAGCAATACAAGGATGAAGGAATTATTAATGCCGGGATGATTCCAAAGCTCGATAATGCCTTCAGGGCAAAAAGAAAAGGAGTAAAAGAAGTTTTGATAACCAACGCTCAAAGTATTGTAACAGGGAAAGGCACACGAATAATCTGAGGCAGACTTTTAAATTTCATTTTTCAAACTGAACTTCCTGACGGATTTAACTTGCGGAAACTGCCAGATCGGGATTTCAAACAAATGTTTAGTGTAAAAAATGTCATTTTTTCAATTGATAAATGTCAAAAAAATTATTAGTTTGGCCACGTTTTAGTTTTTTCCGAACTAAAATCAGATAAAAATATAATTAATTCATCTACAGGAGATCTGAAGAGTGGACAATACGGATAAAGACTGTTTGGATTGTGACCAAGGCAAAAATTGCTGCAACATGAGTTGTTTTATCGAAAACGATACAAACATTTTTAAGTCGTTATCACATAAGGAACTTCATTTTTTAATCGATAAAAAACAACAGATCAGATACAATGTCAGGGAAACCATTATAAAACAAAATACCTCTTCCACTTTTGTTATTTGTATGAGAGATGGCTTGGCCAAGGTTTATATTGAAGGTGAAAAAGGGAAAAACCTGATTGTTAAAATAATCGGAAGAGGAGATTTTATCAGCGGCGGCGGACTTTTTAACGGGAATGTGCAGCATTTTACGATTTCAGCTATTACACCCGTCACCTGCTGCCTGATCGATGCAGGAAAATTATCCAGTTTGTTTTCAGAAAACAACCAGTTTGCAGTAGAATTGTTGCGTAACCACACCAAGCAAAACAACTATCTGCTCTCTAAAATGGTAAGCTTAACACAAAAATACATGCCCGGACGGGTAGCAGAAACTTTGTTATATCTTAAAAACGATATTTATAAAAATTCAAAATTTACTCTCGATCTCTCACGACAGGAACTTGCTGAAATGTCGAACATGACAAAAGAAAGTCTGGTAAGAATACTGCAGCAATTTAAAGAATCGAATATCATCAAAACACATGGAAGCGGAATTGAGATATTAGATGAAAATACCCTGATAAATATCAGCAAAAACGGTTAAAATTGACATTTGTCAATCTTTACAAGATTATTTATCATTATTCACAGCCTCATATATCACCCGCATTTCAGAGTTGTATTTATTCAACAATTGTATTTTTAGCCTTTGTAAAACACAAAAAATTAATTACAATTTTTTAATACTTATTGTTATGAAATACAACTCGTTTTTAAAACTCATTTCGGTTGGTTTTGTTTGTGCATTTATTGCCACATCATGCGTTAAAGAAGGACCAATGGGGCCAGAAGGGCCTGCAGGTGCCGATGGTAAAGATGGTGCCGACGGTAAAGATGCAAACGAAACCTGTATTATTTGCCACACTCCCGATGTAGTGGATAAAATTTCTGTTGAATTCCAGCTTTCGAAACACGAAGAAGGTGCAGCAGCAGTGGAAGAAGCTGGAAACACAGCTTGTGCACCCTGTCATGAACAGGAAGGATTCAAATACGTTGTTGAAAACAATGTATCAACTGAATTCGTTCAGGGTACAAACGGTAAATGGTCGAATCCGTATGCGTCTACTTCAGGCACAGCTTACGGAAGACTGCTTTGTGGTACCTGCCACAGTTCAATTCACAAAACCTATGCTTCTTCCGATCTGCCTGCATTAACCACAACTGCAGCTGTTCCGCTTACCATGTGGGGTGGCAAAAAAACTGTCAATCTTGCTTCAGACGAGGGCATAGGCAACCTTTGTGTAAAATGCCACCAGCCACGTCCAATGACCAACATGCAAACCGGAAATGTACTTGATTATGTTGCGCTAACTTCAAATCTTACAGCGCTTGCATGGGATGCTGAAAATCCTTCAGCCGCAACTAACGTAATCAGGCCAAGTTACCGTATGCACATTCACTACGGAGCTGTCGGTGCCGATTTTGCAGGTGTTGGCGGTGTAGAATTTACAGGAACATTAGGTTATACAAGTTCTGCTCACCCATCAGTTGCTTCATGTCAAAACTGTCATATGGGAACAGGCGTTGTAGGCGCTGCCGGTGGTCATACCTTCAAAGCAAAAGGCAATTTCACAACCTGTAATGCATCCGGTTGCCACCAGTCACCAATTGATGCAAACAACACTACCTACTGGGTAAATCCGCGTGCTGAAATCAAAGGTTTAATTGAAACTTTAGCAACAAAACTGAC
>JBBIPU010000031.1:14458-31036 GCA_037442685.1 Draconibacterium sp.
TAAATCCGCGTGCTGAAATCAAAGGTTTAATTGAAACTTTAGCAACAAAACTGACGGTAAACGGTGTTGAAATTATGAATCAAACTGATGATGCTGAGGCAAATCTCTGGTATTCATTAACATCAAAACATTATGACGGATACCTGAATGTGTATGATCCGTCATTGAACCCAGGAGGAAATGCAAACGAAACTGGTCCGTTCCAGAATCCAAATCCTTCCGGTTCATGGACACAGGCACAGAAAGACTTTAACAAAACTCTTCCAAAATTAAGTCTTACAAATGCTCAGCTTGGATCAATCATCAATTTCCAGATGTGTTTGAGAGAATACAGCCTTGGTATTCACAACTTTAAATACACTAAAGCACTGTTGACCAACTCAATTGCAGTTCTTTAATTTTGAATTCATGTAAAATCAATATAAAAAAGGCTTCTTGGAAAAAGAAGTCTTTTTTATATTAAAAGTTTTAATCAATGAAAAAAAGAAGTATTTTCTTGATCTTGATTGTATTTACAGTTTTTTTAGCAGGTTGTAAGTACAGTTTTATATTACCAGAAGAGGTAACACCTCCGAATCCTGATGGTCAACCTGTCAGTTTTGCAACGCAAGTACAACCAATCTTTACAGCAAAGTGCATTGAATGTCATAAAACAGGAGGAACTGCACCCGATTTGTCAGAAGGCAAATCATACAGCCAGATTGTTCCTGCACATGTTAATCTGACCACTCCTGATGAAAGTGATATTTATAAATATCCGTCACCTTCTTCATCTATGCATACATGGAGAAAGTACAGTTCGAATGAAGCTAATTTAGTTCTGACCTGGATTCAGGAAGGCGCTAAGAATAACTAACCTATTGAAAAGTCAGAAAAAATGAAAAAATCAATATTATTCTTACTGTTAACAGGATTTATTTTTAGTTATTCTTTTGGTCAGGAAGAAACCAAGCCTGCAGAAGAGAGTATTCCTGTAACTACCTTTGAAAGCAATTATGTTGTAGATGATCAGACAACTACTGTTTTCGACCAGAAAACTTTTGGAATTGCTATTCAGCATAAATTTGGCACTATTGAAAATGGCATTTCCGATCTGTTCGGAATTTATGGTGCCGGGAAAAATATCAGGCTTGGAATGGAATATGTACCAATTAAAAACCTGCAGGTTGGAATCGGTGTTACTAAAGGTAAAATGTACACCGATCTGAACGCAAAATACAGGATTCTGCAGCAAACCAGCGATAATAAAATGCCTGTAAGCCTTGCAGTTTATGGTGTTTTGGCCATTGATGGGCGTAATGAAAGTACCTTTGGAAAAGGCAAGGTATCACATCCCGGCGAAGGAAGTTCTGAATTCGAAATCACATTTACTGACAAGTGGTCGTATTTCTCGCAACTTATGGTCAGCCGTAAATTTGCTGAATGGCTTTCAGTTCAGGCAGCTGTAAGTTTTACACATTACAATATGGTTGAACAGGATCAGGACCACGATCTGGTTGGGTTACACGGTCTGGCTAAAGTAAAAATCAGCCCTCAATCGTCTTTCACTTTCAATTATAATGCTCCTCTTGAAATCCAGAGTATTTCTGAACAGACTAAAGTACCGGATTATACACCAAATATGGCAATTGGCTGGCAGATATCGACTTATACTCATGCTTTCCATATCTATTTAAGCAATTCACCAGGCATGCTTCCGATGGATAACATGATGTACAACACAGCTAAATTTAACAAGGAAGGTATTGCCATTGGCTTTACAATTACAAGGCTTTGGGCTTTTTAGAGTTTAACAGCCATTAATTTCATCCGTGTTAAAGCTTTCAGAAAGGATGAAAAATGAGATGTTAATTTTTTAAAATATCGAATTGTAAAAATGGTAATATCGAAAGTTGTGGTATTACCATTTTTCATTTAAATAAAACCAGATGAATTACCGATTAATCCTGATATTATTATTCATTTTTTATGTTGGAGAGAGTGTCCGGGCACAATCGCAATACGATGATGCCAAAAACCATCCCTGCCTGAAATGTCACTCTTCGCAGATTATTTCGTTTCACAACGATGTTACAGGAAAAGAACAGAAGAAATTAATGAATCCCTATTACATTATCGATACGATGGCAATCAAAAACGGAGTGCATAAAAGTTTTAACTGCACCGATTGTCATTCGTCTGAATATTCAGCCTACCCGCATCCTTCAAATCTCAAACTGGAACCGATGAGCAGTTGTCTCGATTGTCACGGAGGCGATCCTACTTTTGCCACATATCAATTCGACAGGATAAATGATGAGTTTCATAAAAGTATTCATTACAAGGTTAGCGGAGACGATTTTACCTGTGGAAAATGTCACAACCAGCACTATTATCATCCAACTGCCAGGAACAGCGGAAATGTAATGGAAATAGTTGCATACAGTAACAGTATGTGTCTGTCTTGCCATAACGATATGAACAAATATGAGATGGTTTCAGGTCATCCGAATCCGAAGATTGTACAGAAACATAGCTGGCTGCCAAACCAGGAATTGCATTTCAAACATGTAAGATGTATTGAATGCCATACCGAAGTCGCTGACAGCCTGATGGTTTCGCATAATATTCTGAGCAAGGATAAAGCAGTCAGAAAATGTGCGGAATGCCACAATGCAGACTCACGACTTAAGGCATCGCTGTACAAATACACGAATCTCCAGAACCGGACTGATAACAGTTCAATTAAATCGATTCTTTCCAATCCTTCGTATGTAATCGGATCGCAACAGTTCCCGTTACTTAAAAAATTAAGTTATATGATTTTCTTTCTGGCCGTTGCGGTTATGTTCATACACCTGATGTTCAGAATATTAAAAAAATAAAAAGATGAGCTCTGAAAATACAAAATTATATTTTTACCCGTTCTGGCTGCGAATATGGCATGCAGTCAATGCCCTTGGAATTATCCTGCTGATTATTACCGGTTTTTCCATGCAGTCGGGGGTGGAATCGTCATTCATCAGTTTTAAACTGTCGGTGAATATTCATAATATCGCAGGGATAACAGTGGCTGCAAACTACCTGTTTTACTTTATCGGAAACATTGTTACAAAAAATATAAATTTTTACCTGATCAAACCACAGGGATTCTTAAATCGCCCGATGAAACAGGCATATTATTATGCATACGGAATGTTTCGTGGGATGAAAGCTCCCTATCCCCTCTCTGAAAAAAGAAAATTCAATCCGCTGCAGAAATATGCTTACGTTGCAGTGATGTATTTATTTGTTCCTATCATAATCATAACCGGATTCGGATTGCTTTTCCCTGAAATTATCATCGAAAAGGTTTATAACCTGACCGGAGTGTTTCTGACAGCAGTTTTGCATTCAGCGGCAGGCTTTTTCATTTCGCTGTTTCTGATTATTCATCTTTATGTTGCATCAATTGGTAAATCGCCTGTTGAGAACTTTAAAAGTATAATCACAGGATGGCATAATATTCATTAAAATGGTCAGTGCAGGAACACAAATTTTGATTGAATAATACAAATTGATAATAATAAGATGAATAAATCAAATAAAATAAATTCCTTATTGGCAACGGATAACCGGTTATTTCATGTAAGAGTGGTGAAGTTTTGTATTGTGTCAATATTTGTCTTCCTGCTGTTAGGAACATTTCAGGCCTTTTCTCAAACAAACGATGATTGTCTTGGCTGTCATAACGATCCCGAATTGTCTAAAATAAGATCAGGGAAAAAGGTTTCGCTCTGTGTAAAACCTAATGCACTGAACAATTCTGTTCATAGTTCGCTCGAATGTACCTTTTGTCATACTGAAGCTGCAGTAAGCGAATTTCCCCACCCTGAAAATATGAAACCTGTAAATTGCGGCGACTGTCACGATGCATCGATGACAGAATATTTGGAGGGAATCCACGGAACTGCTTTTTCAAAAAACGATAAAAATGCGCCGACCTGCAAGGATTGTCATGGATCTCACCAGATACTCAGATCATCAGATCCAAAATCGAGGACTTACAAAATGAATGTACCTGTGCTGTGCGGACAATGTCACAGGGAAGGCGCTCCGGTAGCACGGGGATACAATGTTTCGCAGCACAACATTCTCGAAAATTACAGTCAGGGAACGCACGGTGAAGGTTTATTTAAAAAAGGACTTACTGTAACAGCAACTTGCAACGATTGTCACGGAAACCACAAAATACTGCCCCATACCATTCTGAATTCAACGGTTTCGCGAAAAAATATTGCTGCAACCTGCATGCAGTGTCATGCCCGGATCGAAGATGTTCATGTTAAAATTATCAATAAGGCATTGTGGGAAAAAAGCCCGGGAGCAGTACCGGCATGCACCGACTGTCATCCTCCGCATAAAGTTGAGCTGCAAAATGTGCTTGATAATATCTCTGATAAAACATGCCTGGTTTGCCACGAACGTGAAAATGTCCACAAAGTTGTTGACGGCAAACAGGTTTCGCTGAAAGTTGACGTTACCAATATTGCCAATTCTGTTCATAAAAACATTACCTGCGTTAAATGCCATTCGGATGTTACTCCAAATGTCACACGTCCATGTATTTCTGCTGAAAAAGTTGACTGTTCGAGTTGTCATGCTGAAATTGCCGATATTTACGCATCAAGCGGTCACGGCGAAGCTTATTCCCGGAAACAGGAAAATGCGCCTTATTGCACCGATTGTCACGGTACACATCTTGTAAAATCGAAATCAGACGAAACTTCTCCTGTATTTAGATCGGCAGTTCCAGGGCTATGTGGCAAATGTCACACCAGCAACGGGAAGGCGTTAATCGGAACTGACTTAAAGGAAAAAGATGCGTTGCACGATTATTCCACTAGTGTTCATGGCAGAAGTCTGGAAGAAAAAGGACTTTTATCGGCAGCTATTTGCACCGATTGTCATACCACCCATCTCAATCTGAAACAATCTGATGAAAGATCATCTGTAAATCCTAAAAATCTTGCAGCAACATGCGGAAACTGTCACAAAGGTATTTACAACCAGTTTGAAGACAGCGACCATGGTTTTAAAGCCGGAATGGAGGATAAGAATCTCCCGACCTGTGAATCGTGCCATACCGCTCATAAAATTTCAAAAGTGCATGAAGACAAGTTTATGAGCGAAATCACCGATCAATGCGGAAAATGCCATCAAAAACTTGCCGAAACATATCTCGAAACCTATCACGGTAAAGTGCACCAGCTTGGTTACCAGCAGGCGGCAAGATGTTCTGACTGTCACGGAGCCCACAATATTTATAAGATGGATAACCCTAAATCAACAATCAGTCCACGGAATATTGTTAAAACATGTCAGAAATGCCACACAGATGCAAACATGAAATTTACGGGTTATCTGTCGCATGCAACCCATTACAACAGGGAAAAGTTCCCGTGGCTGTACTATACTTTCTGGGCAATGACCACTTTACTTCTGAGTGTTTTCCTGTTTTTCGGACTTCATACCTTGCTCTGGTTCCCTCGTTCAGTCGGTCAGCTTCTTAAAAAAAGGAAGCATCAGAAAATTGAAGGGAAACAGCAATATATTAAGCGTTTTACTCAAACTCAGCGATTAACGCACATATTTGTCATCGTCAGCTTCTTAACCCTGGCATTTACAGGCATGCTTTTAAAATTTGCATACATGGACTGGGCCAAGTTCCTGGCAAAACTGATTGGTGGCGCTGTTGTTGCGGGTGTTCTGCACCGTTTTGCGGCAGTTATTACTTTCGGATATTTTGTTTACCATTTAATTTCTCTTTTCAAAATTAAAAAGGAAAAAGGATTACATATTATGAACTTTATTTTCGGAAGTAACACACTGATGTTTAACAAACAGGATGTCAAAGATTTCTGGGCCTCGATCAAATGGTTTGTCGGTGCCGGGAAACGGCCACACTACGGACGATGGACATACTGGGAAAAATTCGACTATTTTGCAGTGTTCTGGGGAGTTGCAATTATTGGATTCACTGGTCTGATTCTCTGGTTTCCCGAATTCTTTACAAAATTATTTCCGGGTTGGTTTATTAACGTTGCGCAGATCATTCACAGCGACGAAGCCTTGCTGGCAGTGGGATTTATATTTACGATACATTTCTTCAATACTCATTTAAGACCGGAATCATTCCCGATGGATACAGTGATCTTTACAGGACATGTTCCGCTTGAAGAATACAAACATGACAGGCCCCGCGACTACGAACGGCTGGTTAAATCGGGCAAACTCGATAAATACGTTGTGGAAACCGAGTTCTCAAAAAAGAAAATGCTGTGGGTTAAAATATTTGGATTCACAGCACTTGGAATCGGCACAATACTTATTGTATTAATTATTTATTCATTGATTTTCCACTGACGTTTTAAACATTATTTCAAAATGCTTTTTTTTATAAAGAACATATCTAAATTACTTGAGTTTGTTGGACTTTCATGCATTTTTTACATTTTTGTGCAGTACAAAATGATTCTTTAAATCAGTAAACGCAAAAACATGAAATTACCTGTATCAATTAAAAACTGGATATCGATTACCGGTGCAATTCTTGCAGTTTTTAACCTTGCTGCAATTTTATCGCTGGCAATTTTAAATTTCCTTTTCAATTTTGGGGGTTCATATATTGGATTGTTCATTTATATCATTCTGCCCGGTTTTATGATTACCGGTTTAATCCTGATTCCCATCGGGATGAGAATTTACGGAAAAAGAATAAGACTGGCTGAAGAAAAAGGTGTAACTAAAAACTGGCCCGTTTTGAATTTCAATAATGTGGCCACCCGAAATGCAGGGTTTATTTTCATTTTCGGGACTGTTTTTCTTCTGATTATATCGTCGATAGGCAGTTACGAAGCTTTTCATTATACCGAATCGGTTGAGTTTTGTGGTAAATTGTGCCACAAGGTGATGGAGCCGGAATACACCACCTATCACGGTTCCGCGCACGAGCGCGTGGCCTGTGTTGAATGTCATGTTGGTTCAGGGGCAAGCTGGTATGTTAAAAGTAAATTATCGGGGCTGTACCAGGTTTATTCAGTCATTGCAAAGAAATATCCAACCCCGATCCCCACTCCTATCGCCAATCTGCGTCCTGCTCAGGAAACCTGCGAACGCTGTCACTGGCCTGAAAAATTTTATGACGACAAACTCCGGGTTAAACATTCGTACCTTACCGATGAGAATAATACAGAGATTGTACTTAACATGCTTGTTAAAACAAGTTCGAAAACAACCGCGAACGGAATTGAAAAAGGGATTCACCAGCATATCAGCCCCGACGTAAAAATCGAATATAAAACAACATCGGCCAACCGTCAGGAAATTCCGTGGGTAAAATATACAAATAAAAAAACGGGCGAAAGTTATGTTTACATGGACAGCGAAGTCAGTTTATCACAACAACAACTCGATTCGCTTGAAACAAGGGTGATGGATTGTCTCGATTGCCATAACCGGCCTTCGCACAATTACAATGCACCTCAGAACTTTATTGATAAATCCATTGCATCCGGAAAAATTTCAAAGACTTTGCCCGGTATAAAAATGCTTGCCATGCAGGCATTATATGTTGATTATTCAACAAAGGACAGCGCTTTTATGGCAATAAACAAAGCTGTAAATGATTACTATTCGTCGAACCATCCCGAAGTTCTGGAGAACAGGAAAAAAGATGTTGAAAATGCAATTGCTGAAATTCAGAGCGGTTATTCAAACAATATATTTCCTTTTATGAAGGCAAACTGGAGGGCTTACCCGAATAACCTCGGGCACATGGAATCGAACGGGTGTTACCGTTGTCATAATAATCGCCATTCAACCGACCAGGGAAAAGTTATTTCGAAAGATTGCAATCTTTGCCACAATATTAAATTCGAATCAGTGTCCGACAGCACTTATTACGCCAATAAGGGCGAATCGCTGAAATTCAGGCATCCGGTTGATATTGATAATGCATGGGAAACTGAACTTTGTTCAACCTGTCATTCAGCTTTGTATTAATTTGAATAATTAACCATATTTAAATAATTTTATTTTTGAAAAATGATGAATTTGACGCATATTTAAACCTTCAAATTTTATGCATCAGTATTGAAATACAAATTAATTTAAACATTAAATAAAACCTTAAATCTTTTAAAAAATGAAGTACTTAAAATTAATGTTCGTTCTGGGATTTGCCCTTGCCATTAGCACAGCAACATATGCTCAGGCAAAGTACGTTGGGGCCAACGCATGTAAAATGTGTCATAACAAACCTGAAAAAGGTGCTCAATTCACACAGTGGCAAAAATCGCCTCATTCGCAGGCATTCGCAAAACTCGACGATGCCGGAAAGAAAAATGCTGAATGTTTAAAATGCCATTCAACAGCCGGTAGCGTAGATAAAAATTTATTGGCCAGTATTAAAGTAGATGAAGGTGTTTCTTGCGAATCATGTCATGGTCCGGGCAGCATGTATAAAACTGCTTCGATAATGAAAGATAAAGCCCAGGCAAAATCAAAAGGAATGATTGAACCAACTGAAGCTACATGCAAAGTCTGCCACCTTGGTAAAAAACCGGAAGGTCACAAGGAAGCTAAAAAACCATGGAATTTCGAAGAGTTCAAAAAGGAAATCGCTCATCCTGATCCTTCTTTAAAGAAATAACCAGGTTTGATTTTCCATGAAAATTCCTTTGTTTTATTCATTTAAAACAAAGGAGTTTTTTTTAATACACATATAATAATTACTGCTATTGCTGATTTGGAAATAAAATCAAATAAGTTTTAAATGAAAAAAATAGGTTCCTTCTTTTTCTCCATGCTGTTTACAGGGCTGCTGGTAATGATCTTCGCAATTTCAATAGCTTATGCCACATTTGTTGAAAATGATTACGGTGCTGTAACAGCAAAAATTCTCATTTATAATTCGCGCTGGTTCGAGATTTTACTTTTAATAATGAGTATTAATCTCATCGGGAGCGTATTTAAAAATAAACTGATCAGTAAAAAACGCTGGCCCGGTGTAATCCTGCATTTCTCTTTTCTGATTATTTTGACAGGAGCCGCAATTACACGTTATTACGGTTACGAAGGAACCATGCACATCCGCGAAGGTGAATCATCCGATTTCATTCTTTCCGAACCAACTTTTATCAATGTAAAAGCAGTGAAAGGAAACGAAACTGTAATTAATGAAAAACAGGTAATGTTTTCGCCTTACACTGCAAACAGGTTTTCGACAAAACTGAAAATTGGCGGGAAACAGGTTACTGTCAAAAATCTTGGATTTATGCCTTCAGCCGAAGAAGTGCTGACCGCCGATCCCGCAGGAAGTCCTTTGGTTTCAGTACTTTCCGTTAAAAACAATACCGAAAGAAATGATTTTATTATGTCGTCGGGTGATTCCAGAAAAGTTGGCAATATTACTTTCGGTTTCGGGTTACCCGGAAACAAAAACGATATTAATCTGAATCTGATCAACGGGATTTTATTTATTAATTCAACCGACACGATCACAGTCCTGGAAATGATGGGACAAGAACCCGTGATCATTGCTCCCGGAACCAACACCGAAATAGATACACGAAAAGCATATTCAGTCGGAGATATCAGCTTTGCCGTAAAACAGTATCTGACCAAAGGAATTACAAAACTGAATTACGTTGCACCCCAGAATGATGCTCAGAATAAAGATGCTTTTCAGGCTGAAATTACTATCGGAAATACAGCCAGAATTGTAAATGTTTTTGGTTCGAAGGGAGAACTGGGAGAAGAATATTCAACTGACATCGACGGGATTGATATATCGTTGACTTACGGTTCAAAAGAAATCAAATTACCATTTTCAATTCAACTGACCGATTTCCAGCTTGAAAGATATCCCGGTTCAAACAGTCCGTCGTCGTATGCCAGCGAGGTAATTTTAAAAAGTGGGAATACCGAAAAACCCTTCAGAATTTACATGAACAACATTCTCAAATACCATGGTTATCGTTTTTTCCAGTCATCGTACGACAGGGACGAAAAAGGAACGTACCTTTCAGTAAATCACGATTCGGTCGGGACCACAGTTACTTACACCGGTTATCTTTTGCTGGCAATTGGAATGATCCTGATCTTTTTCAACAAAAACAGCCGCATAAAATCGCTGATCAGAACATCGGCAAAACTCCGCGATGAACGGAAAAAACTGTTTGCTATCCTGATTATCGGATTGTTTTTCGGATTAAATGCTTCAGCACAAAATCCTGATTTTGATAAAAAACATATTTCAGAGTTCGACAGGCTGCTGATTCAAAGCTCGAAAGGGAGAATTGAACCCGTGAACACGCTTGCATCGGAAATTTTACGAAAAGTTGCAAAAAAGAACAGTTGGCAGGGCATGTCGCCAACCGAAGTTTTTCTTGACATGCAGGTAAATCCCGAAAAATGGAAGAATATCGCGATAATAAAAGTAGCCAATTCCGATTTAAGGAAAATGTTAAAAGCCGATGGGAATTACCTCTCATTCAATTCGTTAATTAATTCAGGAGATGGAAGTTACCAGTTAAGCCAGGCGGTTTCAGCGGCGTATCAAAAGAAATCGAACGAGCGTAACAGGTTCGACAAGGAAATAATCAATGTGGACGAGCGGGTAAATATTTTAATGGAAGTTTTCTCGGGTGACTTTTTTACCGTTTTTCCTGTTCCGGGTGATGAAAATCACAAATGGATTTCGTTAAACAACGCAAAACTACTTGGAAATGAAGGCGAAACGTTTGCAAAAAGCACGCTGGGAAATTATTTTACTTCGGTTTCGCGTAACGACTGGAAAACGGCAAATGTACTTTTAAATCAGCTTAAAAATTACCAGCAAACCCAGGGAGCTAAAATTATTCCATCGGCGACAAGGATTAATTTTGAAGTGATTTACAATAACCTGGATATCTTTGGTAAACTGTCGAAAATATACATGCTCTTTGGTTTGATAATGCTGATTATCAACATGATTCCGATTTTTAATCCGAAATTCAAACTGGGCGGATTAAAAAAGATATCACTGGCAGTAATATTTGTTCTGTTTATTGCACACACTGCAGGACTGGGAATCCGCTGGTACATTTCGGAACATGCACCCTGGAGCAACGGGTACGAATCGATGGTTTTTATCAGTTGGGCAACTTGTCTGGCAGGAGTGATTTTTGCGAAACGTTCGGAAATAACACTTTCGATGACAACCATCCTTGCGGGTCTTGCATTGATGGTTGCCGGAATGAGCTGGATGAGCCCCGAAATAACCAATCTTGTGCCGGTTTTAAAATCATACTGGTTAATAGTTCACGTCGCAGTAATAACTTCAAGTTACGGATTTCTGGGAGTTGGCGCTTTACTTGGAATGCTGAACCTGATTTTAATGGTAACGAGAAATAAAAACAATGTAACAAGAGTGAATTTTACGATCAGAGAACTAGTAAATATTATCGATATTGCCCTTCTGATCGGATTGATCCTGGTTACCCTCGGATCATTTCTCGGTGGTGTGTGGGCAAACGAAAGCTGGGGACGTTATTGGGGATGGGACCCGAAGGAAACCTGGGCGTTGGTGACTGTTCTGGTTTATACTTTTATCAGTCACATGCACAAAATATCAGGTTTTAAAGGAAACTTTGCTGTTAGCTCTGCAGCGTTATTAGGTTTTAGTTCGGTTTTAATGACCTATTTCGGAGTGAATTACTATTTATCCGGGCTTCATTCGTACGCCCAGGGAGAACCTGCGCCGATTCCTGCAGGAGTTTATATCGCAGTGGTTGTGGTATTTATTCTGGTTGTCTGGGCTTATTTTTCCGAACGTTCGTACAGGGAACCTGAGCCAGCAGAGTAAACTGAATGTATCTCATTTTCAATGAAAAACGGGGTGTTCCTTTTAATCAGGAATACCCCGTTTTTATTCCGGCAATTTCTGAACGACTTATCCGGGACAAATGATCTGCACGTTCCTATCTTGTTACCTGCTTTTGTTCATGAAAGAACTAATATAAGAGAAATTTCAGGCTGTTTTAAGCGCATTTGCTCTGGTCACCAGCCCATAAACCGGATTCCCATTCCCAAAACAAGAATGACGCTTCCCGCAATCATGTGCATGTATTTTTCAATTCGGGTGAACCGGATAAGCGAAGTGCCTGAATAACCAATGTAAACAGTCAGAATCATGGTAGCAACGGTGGTGATCCCAAAAAGGCCGGAAACAGAAAATACTCCTATCCAATCGTGTTTTGAGGCTGGGAAAATCAGCAGAGGGATCAGTACTTCGCAGGGGCCGAATACAAAAATCAGGAATAATATCCATGGAGTCAGTTTGGTCCAGTCTTTCTTTTCCTCTTCTTCCGCTGATGAAGGCAAATGCCGGTATTCGCGAATCGATTTTGGCATCAGGTTTTTAGGCAGATGAGTATGGTGGCCTTGATTAAGGTATTTGAAAAATCCGTAAACCATATAAAAGAACCCAAAAACAATGAGCATCCAGGCTACCAGGTTGCTACGATGAGCCTCAATCAATTCAAGTTTGCTCAGGCTGATCCCCAGGGCAACGCCTGAAATCCCAAGAATAATAGATCCGCTGATGTGCCCGACGCCACCAAAAAAAGTAATCCACAAAGTTTTCGAAAGTGACCATTTCCGGGCTTTGCTTAAAACAATAAACGGTAAATAATGGTCGGGGCCCAGCAGGGTGTGGATAAACCCGAGTGAAATGGCGGTCACCAGCAGGATGTTTAATTCGTTCATTTTTCTATAGTTTATTTATCAGTGAAGCCTGGCATGCAGCTCCAAAACCGTTATCGATATTAACAACACTTACGCCGCTTGCACAACTGTTCAGCATGGAGAGCAACGCCGACAATCCCTGGAAATTAGCGCCGTACCCGATACTTGTGGGCACGCCAATTACAGGTTTGTCAACCAATC
This sequence comes from Draconibacterium sp., assembly GCA_037442685.1. Taxonomy (GTDB): domain Bacteria; phylum Bacteroidota; class Bacteroidia; order Bacteroidales; family Prolixibacteraceae; genus Draconibacterium. The sequence continues at coordinate 27,407 of JBBIPU010000031.1, forward strand.
CGCCCACTACACTTGCCAATGCTCCTTCCATTCCGGCAACCACAATAATTACACGGGCGTTTTTTATGATTTGGAGTTTATGAAACAACCGGTGGATTCCTGCAACACCAACATCGTAAATTGTTTCAACATGGTTACCTAAAAACCTTGCTGTCACAGCAGCTTCTTCAGCAACTGGAAGGTCGGACGTACCTGCTGCAACGATTGCAATGTAACCTTTCGTTTCCTGATGATTGGTTTTGCGGTACGTCACAGTTTTGGCAATCTGGTTGTATTCAGCATCGGGAATTAACTTTTTAACCGCATCTGCCATTTCGGGAGTTACACGGGTGGCCAGAATGTCGATACCTTTTTTAAACATGCGTTCAGCGATTTGCTGAACCTGCTCAACAGTTTTTCCTGAACCGTAAATTACTTCCGGAATTCCGGTACGGTGTTTCCGATCGGTGTCAATCGTGGCAAATCCAAGTTCTTCAATCCCTTTATCCGGGAAATGTTCAAGCGCTTCGGTTAATCCGATTTCACCGTTTTTATATTTTTCAAGAATATCTTTTGGATTCATCGTTTTTCCATTATTCTTATTACCTCTTTTTCAATTTCGGCCACCGTCAATTTGTGCATTTCAGCCAGCTTTTTACAGTCTTCCGATTCAGGCTTTGTACGCACCGGGTTACCTTTAAAAAAGCTTTGTTTAATCCTTACCTGACCAAAATCAGTATCAACAGTAAATTCTTCCCTGCGGAGCATATTTTTGGTTACACTGTATTCCCTGATGCCGATTGAAGTGCTGTTCAGGAAGATTATTTCTTTCAATTCTGATTTCAGTTCTTCTTTACAAAGAACAGATAGCGTTACACCGGGGCGTGATTTTTTCATGATTACCGGTACCAGCCAGACATCGCTTGCCCCGGCTTTAAAAAGCTGGTCCATGATAAAATCGTAGTGTTCCGGATTCATGTCGTCGATATTACTTTCCAGTACCACCGCAGCTTCTGTTTTTACATCATCCTGATTTTCCGTATATTCTGCTAAATAAACCCGCAATACATTCGGAACTTCACTGTCACGGTTACCGATTCCGTAAGCAGTTTTTATGATCTGAAAATCAGTTTTATCCGTAAACTCGTCAACTGTGGCAACTAATACAGCAGCCCCGGTGGGAGTCGTGGTTTCGTGATTTACCAAACCGGTTTTTACAGGAACATTCTTCACAATCTCGGCAGTTGCAGGCGCAGGGACTGGCATAATTCCGTGTGCGCATTTCACCATTCCCCCACCCAGTTGGATTGAAGACGACATTACTTTATCAACTTTTAAATAATCAAGACAAATTGCTGCCCCGACAATATCGGCAATGGAATCGAGCGCTCCAACTTCGTGAAAATGAATCCTTTCCTTCGAAATATTGTGAATTTTTGCTTCTGCAACAGCAATCAGGTCGAATATTTTCAAGGCATTTGTTTTGACCTTTTCTGAAAGTGAACTGCTATTGATGATTTCTTCAATGTGACGTAAATGCCGGTGTTTTTCATTGTCAGGATTTTCGACGATTACATTTACCTTTGTTCCCGAAATTCCCCTGCGCTGATCTTTGCCGACATCGAGATGAAAGCCCTGAATATTCAGTTTTTCAAGTTCAGTCCTCAAATAATCAGCATCAACGCCAAGATCAACCAGTGCGCCAAGATTCATATCTCCGCTGATTCCTGCAAAACAATCGTAATATAATATTCTCATTTTCAGCTTAAATTACTTTTTTACATTATCCAAAACCCGGTTCAGTTTTCCAGAAACCAAACCTTCCCTGTCAATTCTCAAATCGGCAAATCCAACTTTCTTGATTTTATTGACAACCTCTTCCTCAACAAGCAGCAGTTTGTCAAGCTCTTCTTTTTTTACTTCAATCTGACCAAAAGTTCCATAATGTCTCACACGCACATCTCTGAAACCGTATTCATTTAAAATATTTTCGGCATCCTCAATCTGGCGCAGTTTCTCCCTGGTAATCTGATGATTATAAGGAATACGTGAACTTAAACACGGACTTGCAGGTTTATCCCAGTTTGGCAGTTCAAAATATCGTGCCATCTGACGCAATTCATCTTTTGTAATTTTACAATCGACCATCGGCGACAGAACACGGTATTTTGCGGCTGCCTGCAAGCCAGGCCGGTAATCACCCAGATCATCGTAATTTGTACCGCTCAGCACTTCAAATTCAGGATATTTTTCTTTTATTGACTGCAAATCATGGAAAAGATGTTCCTTACAGAAATAGCAGCGGTTCTCAGGATTCTGGTTGTACCTGTTGTCGCTTAATTCCTCTGTTTTAATGATTTCGAGATTGATATCGAAGGATTTGCAGAAATCTTTTGCAAGTTCGAAATCTTTGCTTTTCAAACTTTCGGAATTAGAAATCACCCCGATTGAATTTTGTTTTCCCTGAAATTTTCTGGCCAGAAAAAGAACCAGCGTGGAATCAATTCCTCCCGAAAAAGCCACAATTGAGCCCTTTCTTTTTGAAAACCATTGTTCCAGCTCGATCAGTTTATTCAGTAGTTGTGGATTTATTTCATTCATTGTTGTGTAAAAATTAAACGGTAACATTATTTTCAGAAATAATAACACCGTAGTTTCAAAAAAAATATCAGTCTGCCCTGCTCATTGTCAGTTTTCCGTTTTGCATCCCTTTAATTGAAATCAGTTGGTCGGCAAGTTCCGTCAATCTGCTGGCAATTCCTTTTATAGCAATAATTTCCATGTGTTTGGCTTTGCCGAGAATAATCCTTTGCGTCGATAATATTTCCTGGTCATATTCAATCTGGATATCAGAAATCTGGTTTTGTATTTCCTTTTTATTCGGATCGTAAATCAATGTTACCGACCCTGCCACAATATTATTACATTGCCATTTCTGTTCAACAGTATTTTTATTTACAAGGTGTCTGATTGCCTGCGAGCGATTGGAAAAATGATTGTCGCGTACATACGTGTCAAGCGCTTCCAGTAATTCTTTTTCCAGCGAAACTCCGATTCTTGAAACTGTCATAGTAATACTAATTACAAAAAAGGTATTATCAGTTACAAATATAGAAAAATAGTGATACAGCCGAAACTAAATCATACAAAACAAAAAAGGCGATATTAAACCGCCTTTAAATCATTATAAATGAATCTCTTACTTTTTATTCCTTCTTCTTCACATTACCTTTTATCTGCAAAACCACTTCACTGTTTTTCGCGTTCGAAGTTACAGTGATTGTCTTACTGAAATTACCAATATTATTGGTGTTGTAAACTACCTTAATAGTACCTTCTTTGCCCGGTGCCACAGGTTCTTTAGTCCAGCTTGGAACCGTGCAGCCACACGATGATCGCACGTTGCTGAGAACCAGTGGCGATTTCCCCTGATTAGTGAACTTAAATTCGAACGAACCATCACTGCCCTGATCTATCGTTCCATAATCGTGCACAGTGGTGGCAAAATTGATAACAATTGTGGTATCAGCTGTCTGGGCTTTACCACTTAAAGCAATTGCCATTAACAGAATTGCGGAAAAAAGAAATGTCTTCATAATTAATAATTGCTTGTTTTTAATTTGATATTAAAACATATTTCACCTTCAATAA